>JAEUTR010000428.1 GCA_016787365.1 Bacteroidia bacterium | reverse complement strand
ATAAGTATATGATTACTTTCTGCTTCATCAATCATATTTAAAACTAGTACACATGGTATTTTTAAATCAAGCACTTGTGTAGCGAGTAATAAATGACGTTTTAAATTAGATGCATCCGTTACAATTACAACTACATCAATTTTTTCGTCTATGCTTAACAATGCTTTACAGGCAACTTCTTCGTCAATAGATTTTGGGTACAAACTGTATGTGCCCGGCAAATCGGTTACTCTATATTCCTGATGGTTATATGTGTAAGAACCGTAATGTTTATCAACGGTTACACCTGCGTAGTTACCTGTTTTTTGATTTAAGCCGGTTAATGAATTAAACAAAGTAGATTTTCCACAATTAGGGTTGCCAATTAAAGCAACGGAAATAATATTTTTTTGTGGCGTCAAAAAAAGAACTTTTTAAATAGATTCTACAATAACAGTATGCGCTTCCTGTTTTCTTAAACTCAATTGATAGCCCGAAACTTCAATGGCGATAGGATCTCCAAAGGGGGCAATGTTAGTCAATTTAACTATTTCTCCTGGTAAACAACCCATTTCAGTAAGTTTTAACGACAAAAAATCGTCGGTAAAATTTTTAATGGTGGCCGATTGGCCTATTTTTAAATTGTCCAGTGTTAACATATAAAAGCAGTTAAAGGTACATTTTATCTGCTTTTTGCCGTATACCTTAAAAGTGGTATAGTGTAAGTTTTTGTATGATTAACTCAAAATATGGCTTAACTATCAGATAATGCCAAGGGCATGTAGATAAATAATAGAAAAACCACCAAAAAATAATACTAATAAGGTATTTGCTATTTTTAATTGCTTTATTTCAGATAGGTAATCGCCAATAATAATGCTCAATGGCACAATGCATGGCAATAAAACCATATCTGACATTTGCTCAAAAAACATCATTAGCAAACAAAAAACAAACATCCACAATAAAATGTATTTTGTTTTTTTTGTTTTTACTTTTCCGCCAAAGCCCTTATTTAAATAATGAATCAAGGCGAAAAACATAACCATAATTGTTATTATAACAAGTGCTATATAGTATTCCGACATAATGGGTTTTTGCATGGTTGAGGTTGCTTCCCGCATCATGCCAAATACAGCAAAGGCATCGGTAGTTGTTAAATAGCATATGCTAACATAAATATACAAAGGAGCAACTAAACCTATTAATAGGGCCGCCCACTCCCGCCAATTAAAAGGACGTAAAATAATTAAAGCAATAAAACTTAAAGGGAAAACAATGATATAATGAATACAAAAAAAAGAAGCTAAACCCATAAATAAACCTGCTTTAAAAAATTCTGCCAAAGCATAATCCTGTCTATAACTATTGATTAAAAAATATAAAGCCGGCAGTATAAATAAATTAGCAATTAAAATAGGCTCAATAATTTTATTTGTTGTGGCTGAAAAGCCGAACAAAATATAAAAGAAAGCTGGTAAATAGTTTGTTTTGGAAGTAATTTCCTGTTCAATGGCTAAAAAATTGACAAAAAAAGCACCAACTAAAATTGTAAAAAGTGAAATAATCTGGAAAATATGAAACGAAAGACCGCTTCCGAAAAAGTATGAAAACAATATATGTTCTTTGTAATTAATCAATGGCTCTTCGGAATTTATAAAACCAAAAGTAATGCCCCATGCCCCTAAACAAAGCAATAATAGAACGATAACAGAAAACTGAACATTATTTTTTAGTGGGCCAACAATCATTTTTTATAGAAAATCGTTTTTTATAGAAAAAAAGTATATTTTTGTGCTGTAAACTTACTAAAATTAGATTAATATGGCTTCTTTAATGATTACAATGACAGATGTTTTTTATGGAATAGGAGATTTCTCAAAATCTGTGTTTAAAGGAATGGACGTGTTGGGACATGGACCGAATATTATTTTATGGAGCATTATTACCTTTTTATTAGGGTATCAGGTAAGACAAATTTTGAAGCAAAATAAAGAAGCCGATAAAAACGGAACCTTAAGATAATTTCAAATTATCTTCCAGTTATATATTATTTGAACCCTGATTTTTTAGTCAGGGTTTTTTTATTATCTTAGATTACTAAAAAATAATATTAAAATTAGATGTGTAAAAAACTACTACCTTTTTTATGGTTAGTACTTTCAGTTTTAGGCTTTTTTGAAGCCAGAGCTACACATATTGTTGGTGGCGAATTAAATTATAAATATCTAGGTTCAAATAATTACGAAATACGGCTTACCGTTTACAGAGATTGTTATGTGGGAGTTCCTCCCTTTGATAGCCCGGCAAGTGTAGGTATTTTTAATAGTAGTAATCAGTTGCTTCAAACACTACAAATGACGTTTAGAGGTTTAGATACATTACCTCCAACTATTAATGATCCTTGTACCATTCCTCCTTTAGATTTTTGTTATGAAGTTACCACTTACATTGATACAATTAATTTACCACCTTTGGCCGGAGGCTATCAAATTTCTTATCAACGCTGTTGCCGCAATCAAAATATTTTAAACATTGTTAATCCCGAGTGTGTGGGCGCTACTTATTATGCAACCATCCCTGGCCCAGAAGTAGTAGCCGTAAACAGCAATCCTGTTATTAAATTTTGGCCACCACCTTTTATTTGCGTTGATAAACCGTGGGTGTTTGACGATTCGGCCATTGATTATGACGGAGACTCTTTGGCTTATGAACTGTTTATGCCTT
>JAEUTR010000371.1 GCA_016787365.1 Bacteroidia bacterium | reverse complement strand
GCCATGTCCAGTACAATCTACAGCGGCAATAAATCGTGTATCTCCGTTTTTTGCAAACCAATAAAAATCGCCACTTACAATATCTTTTGGCATGTACAATACAAAACTGTTGTTAAATAATTTATTTATTTCGTTCAGGCTTGGTAATAAAGCTTCCTGAATGTTTTTAGCATATTTAATACTGTCTGTAATTTCAATGTTTTTATGCTCAATAATTGTTTTTTGCTGAATAACTTCTTTGTTAATGCTTTCTACTTTTTCTTTTTCTTCTCTTAATTCAAGCGTTCTTTCATCAACTACGCGCTCTAGATTTTGTTTATCAGCAATTAATTTTTTGGTATGCATAAAATTGTACAACCAAATACCTCCAATTAGGGTAATTGTACAAAGAGTATAAAACCACCAAGTATTATACCAGGGCGGAGAAATGGTAAATTCAAATATGGCAGGTTCTTTATTCCATAACCCATCATTATTCATGGCTTTTACCATAAATTTATAAGTACCCGGAGGAAGGGAAGAGTAGGTGACTTCTGTTTTTGATGTGGGAGGAGTCCAGTTATCATCTAATCCTTCTAATTTAATTTGGTACATTACTTTTTCGGGAGCACTTAAACTAATACCAATATATTGGAAGGTAAGATGGTTTTTATTAAACGGTAAGATTAAATTTTTTGGTAATAAGGTAGTAGAATCTACCTGTTTAGAGTAGTTGGAAATATTTTCCTGACCAAAAAATAATTTCAGATTATTAATAGATGTCAGAGCTTCTGTTTTATTTTCAATATCATTCTTGGGGTCGTATATTTCTAATCCGTTAATTGTTCCTATTAAAATTTTTCCGGTATTATCTTTAAAGCTGGCGTTAAAGTTTGATTCTAAACTTATTAATCCATCATCTATTCCAAAGTGTTTAATAGCAATTTTACTTTTGTAAAAGTCATTTAAATTTAAAATATCAATTCCATTATTAGATCCTATAATTAAACGATTAAGATTATCTTTTTGAAGAAATAATACGTTATTTGAATTTAATCCATTTTTTTGAGAAATTTTAGTAAATGATTTGTAATCATAATGAAACAATCCTGCTTCTGTGCCAAACCATAAATTGTTGTTATTATCTATAACAGATGATTTAACCCTTTTACTGATAAAATTATTTTTGTCGTTAAATAATGTAATATTTTCTTTTTCAAGTTTAATAATACCGTTTTCTGTTCCAACCCATATGGAGCCATTTTTATCTTCAATGATAGATAAAATTAAAAATTCAATACCTTCTTTTTTTAAAGCATTTACTGCTTTTTGTGGAGTTATTACTCCTTTAGCATATTTATATAAGCCTTCGTTGGTTCCAATCCAAATGTTTTTTTTACTATCTTCAAAGAGAGAGATAATATATTTATGCCTGAAATCAAAATCAGTAATTGTTGTAAACTTATTGTTTTCGCGAACACATAAACCATCTCTTGTACCAAAAAATAGCCTACCATCATCTAAAGGTAATATGCATAAAATATTATTGTCAGGAATTGCATTTTGATGTTTAACATCAAATACATGAGTGGTTATTTTACTACCATTAATTTCACACAAGCCACTATTACGTAATGCAACCCAATAATTCCCTTCATTATCCTGAGCAACAGCATTTACATAATTTTCGGGTAATCCATTTTGCTTAGTATACGAAACAAATTTATCGCCGGAGTATTTATAAATACCTGATCCATCTGTGCCAACCCAAATATTGCCTTCTCTGTCAGATAACAGAGACATCATAGAATTGAACGTTAAACCATTATTTATATTATATTTATTAAGTTGCTTGTTTGAATATTTATATAATCCGTCTGCATCAGAACCAAACCATTGATTGCCATTAGATGCGGTTAACATACTTCTGAAAGAGATATTATTTTGTAGAGGTATATATTCGCAATTTCTTACTTTGTTATTTTTATCAATAATATTTAAACCGGCAACAGTTCCTATCAAAATTTCGTGATCAATAGATTCTGTAATTGAAAAAATAAAATTTTCCTGTAAGCCATTTGTATTGTCAAAGTGATAAAACGAATTATTTGAAGGGTCGTAACATATTGCTCCTTTGTTTAGAGTTGCAAACCAAATTCTTTTTTTAGAATCAATAAATATTGAAAATACAGATGCATTATCTAATGTTTTATCAAATGCAAATCGTCTTATCTTTTCGTTTTGTAAAATGTAAACGCCTTCTTGTGTACCAATCCACACTTTATCTCCGTCGGCCAATAAATTAAATATCCAGCTATTATCTAAACCATTTTTTTCATTATAGTTTTTAAATTTAAATCCATTGTATACACTTAGTCCTTTACTAGTGCCAAATAGTAATTCTTTTTTTTGATTTTGTGTAATTGAAAATACAACATTGTTAATTAAACCGTCATTATCTGAAATGGTGGTAAATTTATTTCCATCAAATTTGCCTACACCGCCATTATTGGTCCCCAGCCATAAATATCCTTTGTGATCTTGGTAAATAGAAATAACCTGAGACTGAGGTAATCCTTGTTCTGTATTATAATTTTTAAAATTATAGGTTTGGGCTTTGTTATATAGACTTAT
>JAEUTR010000370.1 GCA_016787365.1 Bacteroidia bacterium | reverse complement strand
AATGTGCATAACCACTATAATTAGGGATTCTTGAGTCGATAATTTACATAGCTAGCTTTACACCTTCTAAAATTGACTTATGTTCTTATGAAATTTTACTACCTTGTTGTTGTTGTTGAATTTGCTGTACTTGTTGTTGGGTCTGTTGCGATGTGGGTTGCTGGACAACAGGAATGTTAT
Organism: Bacteroidia bacterium; assembly: GCA_016787365.1. Classification (GTDB taxonomy): domain Bacteria; phylum Bacteroidota; class Bacteroidia; order B-17B0; family Aurantibacillaceae; genus UBA4416. The sequence goes on along the minus strand of JAEUTR010000370.1, from coordinate 1,332 downwards.
GATTGCTATTATTTGGTGTATTTACGCCTGTAGGTTGACTCACCTGATTAGTGGGATTTGGAATGTAGTTACTACCTGTTCCTATTGGTGCCATTTGTTGTGAGTTTTGTGAAACTTGTGAATTTGTGTTAATAGAATTATTTGATGTGGTTGGAGTTCCTTGTCCTGAGGGTCTGTTCTTTTTAAAGGTTCCATCATTGTTTACCATTTGATTCGTTGGATATGGATTTTGTGGTGACTGACTGTGATTCTGAACTTGTGTCTGGTTTATCATCGTATTTTGTTGTTGTTGACCTATATTGCCCATTATATTTGGCTGTTGGATACCTCCTTACTTTACAGATGTTACCATATTTGGTGTGTATTTTGTTGTTGATAAAGAAGCAAGCTAATCTGAAAATTTAGCATCGTTCAAACTAGAAATAGATTTGATCTTTTCATTCTGAATAAATCCTTCATTCGATATTTTTATTTGGAAAAGTTCCATCCATCCTATTCTTTTCTAAGGATCTTTGGTCAACATCCTTTCAATAAGATTACCCAAAAATGGTGATACAGCATCGGGAAATTCTATTTATTTAGTGTTCAAGACTTGGATCAGCTTTGCTATGGTATTTGATTGAAATGGACAATGACCGAAGATCATTTCATAAAGAACCACACCGAGAGACCATATATCTGCCTTGTTTGAGTAAATTTATCCCTTTAGGACTTATGGAGCCATATAAATTGGAGAACCTAACATAGTTCGTGCCATTTCATTTGCGCCTGAAAGATTTTTACAAAAGCCAAAATCCCCCAACTTGATAATTCCGTTATGGAAAAAAATATTGTCCGGTTTAAGGTCTCTATGCATGATATTATACTTGTTAAGAACTTGAAAAGCCTCCAAAATTTGTTTAAAAATCAACAACGCAGACTGTTCAGACAATTTTCCTTGCTTAGAAAGTAGACCCTATAGCGTACCACCATTACAGTACTCGTAAATGAAGTAGAAATTATTAGATGTTTTGAGCATGTCAAAATATCGAATGATATGTGGATTGGACTCGATATTGGTCAAAATGTTAATTTAATTAACAGTGCATTATTAAAGTTTCTTGTTTTCTCTAAACTTCACAATTGGAATGACTTTGACAGCGTATTATTTTTTATCGTTGTTATTTATTGCTCTGTAGACCTTACCATAGACTCCTGATCCGATAGATTCATACAATGCATAATTTTCTATGTATTTTACCATTTTTCAACCTACACTTTGATATTGTTATTATCCCCCTGTTATTCTTATTATGAACTATTAATTTTTTTAAATTTTACTTTTTTAGTATT
>JAEUTR010000319.1 GCA_016787365.1 Bacteroidia bacterium | reverse complement strand
GAAACTGAATTATCGGCTTTAGGTCAAGTGAAATACGAAAATGAAAAGGCAAAAGCGGATGCTGTTAAAGTAAAATGGGAAGAGTTGATTGATAGCGGTAAAATCGGTTACATGGCTTTGATGAGAAACTTGCGTAACATTTTAGAGGCAAATGTATCAGCAGCACATGTTAAAAGAGTATGCGATTTTTTGTCAAATGAAAATGCTGTAGCTAATTCAAAACAATTGCCATTCAGATTCTTGGCAGCTTACCGAGAGATAAAAATTTTAAAATCTGAATATGTTACCATGATTTTGAATGCTTTAGAAGATGCGGTTGTTGCAAGTGCAAAAAACTTGAAAGGGTTTGATGAATCAACAAGAGTATTGATTGCTTGTGATGTATCCGGTTCAATGCAAAAAGCAGTATCAGCAAAAAGCAAAGTGATGTTGTTTGACATAGGTTTGATGTTGGGTATGTTGATGCAATCAAAATGCAAAAGAGTAGTAACTGGTATGTTTGGTGATAAGTGGAAAGTGATAAACATGCCAAACCGTGGAGTATTGTCAAACGTTGATGAATACTACAAACGTGAAGGTGAAGTTGGTTACGCAACAAATGGTTATAAAGTGATAGATGATTTGATAGACCGTAAAGTTGTAATGGATAAAGTAATGTTGTTTACCGACTGTCAATTGTGGGATAGCAAATTTGGAGGTTCAAGTCTAGAGAAATCATGGAAGGCCTACAAACAAATTGCTCCAAATGCAAAATTGTATTTGTTCGATTTGGCAGGTTATGGAAATACTCCATTAAATATCCAAAAAAATGACGTCTGCTTAATCGCAGGTTGGTCAGATAAAGTGTTTGATGTATTGCATTCTATCGAAAACGGTGAGAGTGCTATTGAAAGAATCAAACAAGTGGTTTTATAATAGAAGTCCCTCTCTGTTAATTTGAACAGGGAGGGTTATAAAAAATTAGTTCTTTAAAAAAATTGAATTTGTCAAAATGCCGTAGAATCGGAATACATCGCTCGAAACAGGGGAAGGGTCTCAATGCAAATTGGGAAGAGGTGCAAATCCTCATTGCGTATCCCCGTTCTGAATTCGCTTTTTGCTTTTGACAAAAAAATGAAAGATGCCGTAAATTAGAGATACATCGTGGCCAACGCAGGTTCGAATCCTGCTCCTAAAGAAATTTAGGATTCTCTCTTATTGCTTTTAGCTCTTTCATAAAATATAAACAGTGTCGTATGCAAGAGATACTTCGGTTTAATTTATGTGTCGTTGGTTCGAATCCAACTTTCATGCAAATGAAATAGCTCAGTTGGTAGAGCAATAAAAAAGACTCTTACAGTTTTTTACCTGTTTTGAAACATTGAATGGTGTCGTAGAATAGAGATACTTCGATTTGGGTTCGGGTGGTCGCAGGTTCGAATCCTGCCTATTAAAATAGTAGCTCAGTTGGTAGAGCGCCATGTGCTTTATTCGATTATTGCCCATTCATATTTCGGTTTGTAGCTCAATTGGATAGAGCACCTGACTACGAATCAGGAGGTTTGAGGTTCGAGTCCTCACTAACCGACACTAATTAAATTGGGAAAGCGCCAACGATGGTGAGTTGGGACGGACTGTAACTCCGTTGCTAAATAGCTTAATAGGTTCGAGTCCTATCTATCCCACAATTCGGTTTATAGCTCAGTTAGGTAGAGCACCGTCCTTTTAAGACGGGAGTCCTTGGTTCGAATCCAAGTAAGCCGACAAAGGAAATGTAGCAAAGATGGTCAATGCAGCGGACTGAAAATCCGATGATGTAGGTTCGAGTCCTACCGTTTCCACAAATACTTCGGGAAGTATTTCAATTGGTAGAATGCAGGCTTTGGGAGCTTGTGGTTGCAGGTTCGAGTCCTGTCTTCCCGACAAAAAGTGCCGTACAGCATAGTTACTTCGTACTTTTAATATGCAAATACTATGTTGGTTAATTGCCTTTTTAAATATGGTGCCGTTGAAAATAGTTACTTCGCCTGTCACGCAAAACAAAATTTTTTTCACTTATTGCCCATTTTTAACAAATAATTTTTAAAGTGCGCAAGTCAGTTGCGCAGTATGGTGTTTATTTTGTATCATTATAAAACAAAAAAAGATGAAAACAATTAATATATCAGGAACTGAATTAAAAGCATTAGGTTATCCTGAAGGGAAAGTAATAGGCATTGCTATTAAAGTTGCAGAACAATATTACGCTGAGTTAGAGAAAGAGGAAGTAATGGCAATTTTAACTAAGGTAGTTCAATATCCTGAAAACTTCTTAGATGACGAGGTTCTAGAATCTATTGCACAAGAATTAATAGAAAAGCCAAATGAAGATGCTACCATTGCTTTGAAAGAAACTAGTGGTTCTTATTCAGTTTTTGGTGCAGAAAACATTGAGCAAGGAGCAATCAATCAAATGGAAGTAGCCATGAAATTGCCAGTAACTGTTGCCGGTGCTTTAATGCCTGATGCACATCAAGGCTATGGCTTACCAATCGGAGGCGTATTGGCTACAAAAAATGCTATTATTCCTTACGGTGTTGGTGTTGATATTGGTTGCAGAATGGCTTTGTCAATTTACGATATTCCGGAAAATCATTTTTTAGAAAATGAAAGCAAGTATAAAAGAGAGTTAATTGCATGGACTAAATTTGGTGCAGGTGCTGGATGGCATGGTAAATATAGAGCCGAGCATGGTATATTAGATAGAACTGAATTTAATATGACTCCTTTTGTGAAAAATTTGCAGCAAAAAGCGCTTGAACAACTAGGTTCTTCTGGTGGTGGAAATCACTTTGTTGAATTTGGTATTATTGAATTTGAAAATGATGATGAAAAATTAAACATCAAAAAAGGTAAATACTTAGCCTTGTTGACTCACTCAGGTTCAAGAGGTTTCGGAGCAACCATTGCAGGACATTATACTAAATTAGCGAAAGAAATTTGTAAACTTCCTAAAGAAGCTGCAAATCTTGCCTACTTAGATATGAATTCTGCTGAAGGGCAAGAATATTGGATGGCGATGAATTTAGCGGGAGACTATGCATCAGCTTGTCACGAAGTGATACATGAACGTTTAACAAAAGCAATTGGCGGACAAGTATTAGCTAAAGTTGAGAACCACCATAATTTTGCATGGAAAGAAACATGGAATGGCGAAGAAGTGATCGTTCATAGAAAAGGAGCTACTCCGGCATCGAAAGATGTTATGGGTATTATTCCGGGTTCTATGACTGCCCCAGGTTTCTTGGTAAGAGGAAAAGGTGAAGTAAACGCGATTAATTCTGCTTCACATGGAGCTGGACGTCAAATGAGCAGAACTCAAGCAATTAAAAACATTTCTAAAGATGAAATGAGACAAGTGCTGAAAGACAATGGTGTTACATTAATTGGTGCAGGTTTGGATGAAGCTCCGATGGCTTATAAAAATATAGAAACCGTTATGGCTTCGCAAAAAGATTTAGTAGACGTTGTTGCTAAATTTACACCTAAAATGGTGCGTATGGCTGATGATGGAAGCAGAGAGGATTAATTAAAAACTAATAATTATGGAAAAAGAAGAATTACGTAGGGAATATCACAGATTGTTTTATCCTGAAGATTTAAGAATTGCAATGGAGTCATACAAACTCGTAACTGATGCAGCATTTCAAATTATTTCTTCGCAAAAGGGTCAACCTCTAAGTTCAAATGAAGATATAGACGGTATGTATCTATTTCAGATGACAGCGATGAAGAATTTATCAATTCTGAATCTTATGCAATCATTAAACTATTATAATGAGCTTGGTGATTTTAATATGGAGAACTTGCATGATCCATTTGCTCTTTCTTGTCTTGTAAGAACACAGTATGAGGCTTTTTGTAACTTTAATAATATTTATAGGGTTTCCAAATCTGCAGATGAAAAGACCTTTAAGTACCTTTTATGGGTTCTAAGTGGATTAAAATACAGGCAAAGTTTCCCAACAAAACAACAAGAAAATATTGAGAAACGTGAAAATGAGAGATTGCAAATTGAGGAGCTTAAAAAAGCTATAAAGATGTCCAGGACATACCTGAATTTAGATCCAGATGCTCAAGATAATATTGATAAAGCTATAAAATCAAAAAAATGGCAAGTTATTGTAAATGGCGAGAAGGCTCACGGTATACCTTGGCATGAGATGATGTCTAATGCTGGCGCCACTGATTTGTTTAATGGCCAATACACTTCATTATCTTTAAATACTCACCCTTCTAATGTTTCTGTTTTTCAATTTAAGAATATGTATTCAGATGGAAATGACTTGCCTACAAGTATTTTGACAATGAAGCTTTCAAAATGGCTTATTAGTTTTTTTATCGCTGACTATTGTTACTATTTTGAAGATGCAAAGCAAACATTCGAAAAGCTTCCATTGATGACCCAGATCCTTATTAATCAGTATAACTCACTCTTTAGAACTGAAATATATAGAATAAATCATGCTTCAAACTCTTTAAACTAATGAAAGAAGATTAAAAAATTCAAAGGTGCCGTAAAATAGAGATACTTCGGTAGAGCGTCAAACAGAAGTGTTTGGAAGTCGTAGGTTCAATTCCTGCTCTTGTTAAAACAAGATAGCTCAGTAAAAAAACTCTATTTGCTTTTTTGCCCTTTGATAAATATTATAAAAAATGGAAACTAGAATAAAAGATCAAATAAAAGACATAGAACAGAAATATCAAGTAAAGGTTCTCTATGCTTGTGAGACTGGTTCTCGAGCATGGGGATTTCCTTCGCCTGATAGTGATTATGATGTTCGTATGATCTATATGCATGACTTAGATTGGTATTTATCGTTATCCGATAAAAAAGATACTATAGAATTTATGTCAGAAGATGGAGAGTTAGACGTTACTGGTTGGGACATAAAAAAATGTCTCAAATTGATGTGGAAATCGAATGGTGCTTTATTAGAGCGTGTTCAATCGCCTGTTATTTATCGAGAAGAAAAGAATATATCTAGTTTGTTAAAAGAGTATTCAGAAAAGTGTTTTGCTCCTATAGCAACAATGCATCATTACTTAGGGATGGCAAAAAATAGCTTTTCGGAAATTGATGGTAGAGATGAAATAAAACTAAAAAAATTGTTTTACACCCTTCGTGCAACATTAGCATGTAAATGGATATTAGAGAAGGATTCTGTACCTCCAATAGTTTTTATGACTATGGTTAACGAGCTTTCTTTTGATCAAAATCTAAAGGACAAAATAGTTAACTTAATAGGCTTGAAATCCGGCAAGACTGAAAAGTACATACACCCAGCAGAGAAAGATTTAAATACTTTCATAACAAATGAATTAATGATAGCGAGTGCGGCTTTTGAAGGTTTAGCAGGTAGAAAACAAAGAGAAGTTGATTTGGATTCTTTATTCAAACAAATCGTAAAAACTTACTAGTATGACAATAGAAGAAGTAAAGAAACATAATTTGTTATTACTTGACTGCGTAAGCGGAAGTAGAGCCTATGGATTACACACCCCTCAATCTGATACTGATATGAAGGGTGTGTTTCTATTACCTAAACGAGTTTATTACGGGTTGGAATATACTGAGCAAGTGAATAATGACACCAACGATGAAGTATATTATGAATTAAAAAGGTTTGTAGATCTTTTGGTTAAAAACAATCCTAATATTCTTGAATTATTGAATACCCCTGAAGATTGCATAAAGTATAGACATCCAATTATGGATTTGCTAAAACCAGAATTATTCCTGTCTAGACTTTGTAAACAAACATTTGCAGGGTACGCCCAATCACAAATAAAAAAGGCAAAAGGACTTAATAAAAAAATAGTCAATCCTGTAGATAAAGAAAGAAAATCGGTGGTAGATTTTTGTCATGTGATGCATGAACAAGGATCAATAACTTTAAATTCTTGGCTGCATAGGAATAACTTTTTGCAAGAACATTGCGGTCTTGTAAACATAGCTCATATGCATGACGTGTATGCAATATTTCATAACAGTCAATTACAAACAGGTTACTTAAAAGGTATTTGTTCTGGAATAGACGCAAACGATGTTTCTTTAAGTTCTGTTGAGAAAGGCCTAACGCCACTTGCATTTATGAGCTTTAATAAAGATGGATATTCAAAATATTGTAAAGATTATAAGGAATATTGGGAGTGGGTTGAAAAAAGAAACGATGTGCGTTATGAAAACACCATAGAACACGGTAAGAATTACGATGCCAAGAATATGATGCATACTTTCAGACTTTTGAATATGGCCGAAGAAATAGCAAAAGAAGGGAAAGTAAATGTTCGAAGACATGACCGAGAATTTTTGCTCAAAATCCGTTCAGGAGTTTTTTCTTATGAGGAATTGGTTGAATTGGCAAATGAAAAAGTTTTTCAAATAGAGGAACTTTATGAAAAATCTGATTTACCGGAACAACCTAATCTTGAGAAAGCTGAAGAGGTTTTAATAGAAATCAGGGAAATGCTTTATAAATAAAATTTATACTCATTTTAATTAAGCTCATAAAACCCTTTATTTACAATTGTTTCAGAGCATCACTTGAATCTTAAAAAAGAAAATATTTCATTGATGAATAAAATTTTTCTTGACAAATGATTTTTTTGATATACATTTGCATCAGAAATAATAAAAATAACAATCCCAAAAAAGAATTAGAAAACATGTTAGTGGTAAATTTACATACGAAACCTTAAGCCGGAAAGCTACTAATATCAATATATTCAGCCCGGTTTAATGCCGGGTTTTTTATTTGTCATCAATTCAAAAAAATTGTGTAGCAAATGAAATTCTGGGGAGTCAGAAAAAATCCGGAAATCAAAAAAATTATTTATTAAAAAATCATGGACATGATTTGCATGTAATGTATTTGCATTGCATTAAAAAAAGTCGAGTAAATCGACCTGGAAAAATACTGTCCATACAAAAACAAATTATCATGGGAAAGAATCGCAAGAAGGGAAAACACCTTCGCAAGGTTGATTTTCCTTCAGATATAGCCAAAAGTGTGGCTATAAATATCATGACGAAACATTATAAACATGTTTCGATGGAAGAAAAATTAGAAATAATAAAAAACGTTCTTTTAAATCCTGAACAATATGTGGAACATGAACATTTAAGTTCTTTAGCTAGAGCCATTGTTGGAAAACCGAAAATAAAAACAGACTACGAAGTACACATGCTTAAGCATAGTGGTGATTTTAGTATTTATGGTCAACGACATATTTCACAAAATGCAATTTTACAAATGGAAGCTGCAATGAAACTTCCCATTTCAGTTAAAGGAGCATTAATGCCAGATGCGCACCATGGATATGGTTTGCCAATTGGTGGAGTATTAGCAACCAATAATGCAGTTATTCCGTTTGGTGTTGGATTAGATATTGGTTGCAGAATGGCCTTAAGTATTTATGCTTTGCCTGAAAATTATATTCAAAAGAAAGAATATGATTTGCAAAAGGCACTAAGACGATACACCCATTTTGGGAATGATGGAACATTAGATTTCGATGTAGATCATGAAGTATTAGAGAGACCGGAATTTCAATCTACTGAATTATTGAAACGACTTCATGGTAAAGCATGGTATCAATTAGGCTCATCGGGTACTGGAAATCATTTTGTAGAATTTGGAACTGTTGAAATTCATTCGGATAACAATTTGAACATTGCTCCGGGAAACTACATTGGTTTATTGTCTCATAGTGGCTCACGAGGAATGGGTGCAGCTATTGCGGCAACCTATACCAAAATTGCAACCCAAAAGTGTAAACTGCCAAGAGAATTACAATCCATGGCTTGGTTAAATTTAGATGATGAAGCGGGACAAGAATATTGGGTGTCGATGAACTTGGCGGGTGATTATGCAAAAGCATGTCACGATGTAATTCATAGAAACCTTGAACGTGTGATGGGTTTAGAAGCCATCTGTAAAGTAGACAATCATCACAACTTTGCTTGGAAGGAAATACATGACGGACAAGAATTGATAGTTCATCGTAAAGGCGCAACACCTGCTGCTAAAGGAGAGTTAGGTGTTATACCGGGAAGCATGACCAGTAAAGGATACATTGTTAGTGGCTTAGGTTTGGAAGGGGCTTTAAATTCAGCCTCTCATGGGGCGGGACGAAAGATGTCGAGAACAGAAGCTAGAGAGAGTATTACAAAATCATACATGAATGCTAATCTCGCTGAGAATAAAACAATGCTAATTGGCGGAAGTGTTGAAGAATCTTCGATGGCATATAAAGATATCGAAGCTGTCATGCAAAGTCAACAAAACTTGGTTAAAGTGGAAGGTTCGTTTACTCCCAAAATTGTTAGGATGAATAAAAGTTAGCTTCGACAAGCTCAGCTACCAGTTTTTGGTGGCTGAGGCTTTCGAAGCCGCCATTAACAAAAGAAAAATGGAAAATTATATTATACATATCACTTCAGGTAAAGGTCCGGCAGAATGTTGTATGGCGGTTGCATTAGCATTAAAAGAACTTTTATCAGCTGCCGATGAAAATAAGTTACAAGCAACTGTTATTGAAAGAATACCCGGAACAGAAAACAGAACTTTACTTTCTGCTACGGTTATGATTACAGGAAAAAATGCTAAATCATTTTGCAATAGTTGGAATGGAGTTTTACTATGGATTTGTCAAAGTCCTTTTAGAAAATTTCATAAGCGAAAAAATTGGTTTATCGGAATACAGTGCTTTGATAAATCAAAATTAGCCGACTGGAACGAAAGCGGCATTAATTTTCAAACTATGCGCTCTAGTGGACCAGGTGGACAAAACGTAAACAAAGTTGAATCGGCAGTCAGAGCTACCCACAAGCCTTCTGGTATAACAGTAATGGTTAATGAAAGTCGTTCGCAACTACAAAACAAAAAATTAGCTATTGAACGCTTAAAATTTCAGTTTGATCAATGGCTATTAAAACAAGCTATAGAAGAACAACAACAATTATGGCAACAACATAACACACTAGAAAGAGGAAATCCTTGTCGTGTATATGAAGGCCCAAAATTTATAAAGAAATAAAATGGATAATAAAATTACATATCAAACGATAATCGAAAAGAAGGAAAAACTTTTTGAGGTAAAAGCACAACTTAAAACGGAGTTCATTGGGCTTGAAAAAATAATTGATGAAGTCATTGATTTATTAATGCCATGGTTCCTTTTTCCTGATGCTCAATTAAGACCAACCATTATTAACATGTGGGGTTTAACAGGCTCAGGCAAAACGGCATTAGTGAACCGAATTATCGAGTTCTTAGATTACAAGAGGCTTTATGTTCAAATGGATATGGGAGAATTTGAATCTGATTCTGCATCATGGATCAAAAGTATGTTTACAGACGATTTAGAGTTTTTTCATGAGCAACCAGGAGTGATTTGCTTCGATGAATTTCAGTTCGCTCGTACTATTAACAAAGAAGGAAATGAATTAGGCAAAGACAAATTAAGAGTGGTATGGGATATGCTTGACAGCGGCAAAATTAATTATATACCTTACCAAAACTCTTACTATATGCTACGTGCTGAATTATGTTTAATGAATTTGATGAAGTGCGAAGACAAAGGAGTAATTATTAGAAACGGAATTGTTGAAGAAAAAGAAAAAGAGTTTTTGGACACATTTAGTGAATATTATTTTGAAAACAGCAACCGAAATGGAATGAGTGTAGATAAACTTTACTTTCTTTCGCAGGACTTTATTGACGGGCTTTTCTATTTATTTAACGATGATAATATGCCAAGGCATAAGTTAAAAGAACGAATTGAAAAATGTGATTTGAACGGAATTCAAAGAATGATAGTCGAAGGTGCAAATCGAAAAAATGCCGTAAAGCAATTAGATCTTTCTAAATCATTAATATTTGTTTTAGGAAATTTAGACGAAGCATATTACATGAGCCATAGTTTAAATCCTGATATCAGTGCAGATGAGTTACATGAAGCCACTTGTAAAATCAATGTAGCTCATATCAAGAGTGCTTTAAAAGAAAGGTTCAGAAATGAACAAATAGCAAGATTAGGGAATAATCACATTATTTACAGATCATTCACCAATCAAAATTTTCGTGATATCATCGTTCAAAAATTAAATGATTTAAAAACCTATGTAAAACAACGATTTCAAATTGAAATAAGTTTTGATGAAACGGTTGTTGATGTTGTGTATAGCGAAGGGGTGTTTCCTGCACAAGGTACTCGTCCTGTATTTACCACTATTAAAAATTTAATCGAAGGGAATATCAGTAAACTTGTTCTTGAGATGATTGCTAAGAATTTAAATGCAACGGAGGTAATTTGGAGTTACGAGAATGAGAAGTTTGTGTTTTATTTTAAAGATTTTAAACAACAATTATTACATACGCATGAAGAAAAGTTATCTTTAAAAATAGGTGCTTTAAGAAAGACGGATAATATTGAAACTCAAGCTCACACAGCGGTTCATGAAGCAGGCCATGCGATCTTGGCTGCCTTGACTTTAAGGATTATTCCTTCTTTAGTCGTTTCTAAAACAGCATTTGCAAATAGTGAAGGATTTTGTATGGTAAATATGCCTGAAGGTCCATTGACATTGGATGTCTTAAAGAAAGAATTGATTATTGGCTTAGGAGGCTATGTTGCTGAAAAACTAATTTTTGGTGAAGAAAATACCTGTTCCGGAGTATCACAGGATATAGAAAAAATTAGTGAAATTGCCAATAGAGCCATAAAAGAATATGCAATGGGAAATGATCCTGTTTTTATTCGATTTGCTTCAAGTAACGATAATTTGGCGATTTTACACCAACAGACGCATACTGAAGAAGCTTTGAAACTTATAAAAGAAAGCGAACAGGAAGCGAAATCTATTTTGGAAAAGAACAAATTATTGCTTCTTAAAATGTCAGAATATTTAACTTACAACTCTCGTCTGGAAGAAAAACAGATTCTAAAAATGGTTTGTGAGTTTGCAAATGAAGATTGGGTAAATGAATCGGCATTTGTAAAAAAGGAACATTATTTCAAATTTGCTGAGGTTATTACTAAACAAATAGAGGAACAGCAAACTTTAAAACTCACCATCTAAGTTTTATGATTAATTGTTTAACCCCTTGAAATTCATCAATAAAGGCGGATAAATCCAATCCGAATGGCACTGGTGGGCACTTGCTTAGAAAAAATTAGGGTGACTGGAATAAAATTAGGGCTGAATTAGCCCTAATTCTTTTGTAAATAACTCTAAGATTTCCACCTTTATAACGGATCTCGATTTATGGATACCTTTGAAGAAATTTTATCAGTCGCTTAAAGGCTCTAAAAGTCCTGTAAATTCCAGTATTTTATGGAAATTCTCGACTTCATAGTACAACCTTTCCCCCACTGGTACCACAAAAATCCCTGATTAGCAAAGCTTTCAGGGATTTTTTAATTTAATGAGGTGACAAAACTCGCTGCTTTGTAGGTTACAGGCAAAAAATAGAGAAACAATAATGTTAAAGTCACCTCGTAAATAGGTGAGAATCAGATGAGATTTTATGTTGAATTCAATTAATTGATTTGCTTTGATTATTTTTAATCATAAATTAATTAGTCATGAAAAATATATTTTTGTTGCTTTCTCTGATTCTGATTTGCCTTCAAACAAATGCTCAGCAAAATAATTCTTTTGCTTGCGGTTTGGAAAATTTTATTGCTGCCGCCCGCGACAAAGATCCGGATTATGATAAAAAAATGGTAGAGCAGGAAAAATTGCGTAGTCAATGGAAAAATAAGGATCACAAAACAACAGCTAATGTACTTACTATACCTGTGGTGGTTCATGTGGTATGGAATACAATTACTGATAGTATCTCTGTTGCGCAGGTGGCTTCTCAGATTGCGGTTCTTAATACAGATTATATGCGTTTGAATGCCGATACTTCTAATACACCTTCGGCTTTTTTACCTATTTCTGCAAATCCAAAAATTCAGTTTTGTCTTGCCCAGACAGATCCCCAGGGAAATCCTACCAATGGAATTACCTATAAAAAAACAGCTAAAACATCTTTTGCCATAGTATCTGGTGATACTTCTATCTGGCATACTGTAAAAGGAGGCTATGATGGTTGGGATCCTTCAAACTATTTGAATATTTGGGTAGCAGATTTTGGGCCTCTTGGTGGCGCAGGGTTTTGGCCGGGAGCTGTTTTTGCAGGACACCGTCAAGGTGTAATAGTAAACCATACATTTTTTGGCACTACAGGAAGCGCAATAGCGCCTTATAATTTAGGAAGAACAGCAACTCACGAAATAGGTCACTTTTTAGATCTTCATCATTTATGGGGAGATGGTGGAAATAATTCTAGTTGTACAGCTACCGATTTTTGTGGCGATACGCCTACGCAAGTTGCCGCTTCTCAAAATTGTCCAACCTTTCCTAAAACAGATGCCTGTACAAATAGCGCTCCCGGGTTAAACTTTATGAATTTTATGGATTATCCTCAGGATGCCTGCCGAAATATGTTTACTGTGGATCAGGTAGCAAGAATGCGAGCTTGTTTAGAAGGAGGTCCGCGTTCGAGCTTACTTACATCAACAGTTTGTTCTATTGCTTCGGGCGTAAACGAAAAATTGAAAACAAACACTATTTCCATATTTCCAAATCCGGCTTCACACACAATACATGTCGCTAATATATCGGAGTTGTCAAACATAAAACTGTATGATGCTCTTGGGAAAATAGCTCTGGAGTTAAAAGCAGAACAAGATTTATCCATTGATGTCAGCTCTTTAGCAAAAGGCATTTATACACTTGCTATTGAAAACAAAACGGGTAACGTTTTTCGTAAAGTTATATTGGCAAAATAATACACAATTAAGAAATACTTGGAAGTTTGGTGGATTAAAAATCATTTTCTAAAATGCTATCTGTTTGCTTTTATAACACGTTGATGATTTTGTTTTTATAGTTATACTTGTGTTTTTGAATTTTATAGTACGGTAGGTGTAAATATTTTTTTGAGTACTGTGAATTAAAAAAACAAAAATATACTTCATTTTCAGAATGTCAGAAACTCAGCATATATTAATGATTGGTACAGTTTGGCCTGAACCAAATTCTTCTGCTGCCGGAAGCAGAACCATGCAATTAATAGAACAATTTCAAAAATTGAATTGGACAATTACTTTTGCTTGTGCTGCAGGAGATAGTGATTTCAGCATCGATTTTCAGAAATACAATATTAAAAAAGTAACTATTGAGCTGAACAATATCAGTTTTGATGAATTTATTAAAAAGTTACAGCCATCGATTGTGTTATTTGACCGTTTTATGACGGAAGAACAATTTGGTTGGCGGGTTGCCGAAAATTGTCCGGAAGCTTTGCGAATTTTAGATACGATTGATTTACATTGTTTAAGATTAGCACGACAACAGGCCTTTAAAGAAAAAAGAACTTTTGTTTATGATGATTTGTTAAACACTGATGTTGCCAAGAGAGAAATTGCTAGTATTTATCGTTGTGATTGTACCTTAATGATATCTACTTATGAAATGGGTTTGTTACAAAGTTTTTTTAAAATAAGTACTGATATATTGCATTATACTCCATTTTTATTAAACCCAATTCAAGAAAAAGATATATTAAGTTGGCCATTGTTTGAAGAAAGAAAACATTTTGTAACGATTGGTAATTTTTTGCACGAACCCAACTGGAACGGTGTCTTATATTTAAAAGAAGAAATCTGGCCATTAATCAGAAAACAATTGCCCGATGCAGAGCTGCACATTTATGGAGCTTACCCGTCACCTAAAGTTACACAATTACATCAACCTAAAGACGGTTTTTTAATTAAGGGCAGGGCAGAGAGCGCCCACGATGTAATGTTAAATGCAAAAGTGTGTTTGGCTCCCTTACGTTTTGGCGCAGGCTTGAAAGGTAAATTAATTGATGCAATGGAATGCGGCACGCCAAGTGTTACAACAACTATTGGTGCTGAAGCGATGCACGGTAATTTGGAGTGGGGAGGTGCAGTGACAGACAACTCTGAAATTTTTGCCGGTAACGCTGTTAATTTATACACAGATAAATCCATTTGGATAAAATCCCAAAATCAGGGAGTGAAAATTATTAATCAGATTTTTGAAAAAGAAAATCAGGCAAAATCATTAATTGAAAAAATTGAGTTGTTACAAAATCAATTGATGCAACATCGCCATAAAAATTTCATAGGATCGATGTTAATGCATCATACCATTGCAGGCACAAAATATATGTCGCGTTGGATCGAAGAAAAAAACAAACATTTACAATGATTTCTCAAATACAATTCTGGTATCGGGAAGTTTTTCTTTCAATTTAGTAAGTGTTGCTTCACTAATTAAATTACCCGAAATAATCAGGGTGCGTAAATGCTTGAGTTTATAAAACTCTTCGGGAAAATCAGTTAACTGATTATTTGATAAACCAAGTGTTTCTAACTTTGATAAATAAGAAATAGATTTTGGTAGTGCTTTAAGTTTATTATTACTCAATAATAAAATTTTGATTTGACTATTTTGACAAAACACATCCGGTAATTCCTGAACCAGATTATTATCTAACATTAATTCTTCAATCGATTTGTTTTGTAAAATGCCGTTTGAAATTTCGGCTAATTGATTGTTTGAAGCATTTAAAGCTTTTAATTTTTTCAATTTTTGAATTCCATCAGGTAGTTTAATTAATTTATTAGAAGATAAATCAACATGAGATAATTTTTTAAGTTTGATTAATTCTTTAGGAATTACATCTATTTTATTAGAAGATAAACTTAAAAATCGCAATGATTTTAATTTATTCCAAGGTTGATTAATGTTTGATAAATTGTTTCTGCTTAAATCTAATTCCCCTAATTTTTTTAAATTATAAAATGTTTCAGGAAGTGCTGAAATTTTATTTTGTCTCAAATTAAGTATTCTTAATTTTTTTAAATTTCCAATTTCAGGACTAATTGTTTCTATGGAATTTTTCATGCCATTAAAAAATTCCAGGTTATATAAAGTTCCAATCGATGCAGGAATCTCTTTATACCCTTGTTGTCTCAGGTTTAATCCAACTACAGTATCAGGTTTAGAGGCGGCTAATGCTAAGTCATAACAAATAAAATTTTTTCGAATTTTCTCGTCTGACAACTCCTCCTGTGATTTTACATTGTAAACGTAGATAATAATTAAAGCAAGGATGAAAATTTTTTTCATTTTTTAGAAAGGAAATAAAAAACCAGTCGACTATTTTTTAATTAATCGACTGGTGATATTTTTAAATGTTATTGAAAAATTATTTTTAAAATAGATTGCTGTTCGCCAATTTTTATTTTTAACCAATAATTGCCGTTTGCTAAATTTAAAGCAGTTTTATCAATCGTAATAGTGTGAAGGCCGGCTTGTAAATTCTTTTGATTTTCAATCATAATTTCTTTTCCGAAAATATCATATAAAAATGCTTCTACAGAACTGGCATTATTGATGGATATACTTACATTTATTTTTTCCTGACTAGGGTTAGGATATACAGATACGTGACTTCCGTTTTCAAATGTGATGATTCCAACATTTAAATTAACGGTAACCGAAGTAGTTGTTGTATTTACACATCCTGTAACCGCATCTGTGTATGTATACGCAATCGTGTACGGGCCGCCAACTCCGGCAGATGAAGGACTAAATGTATTGCTTGTAATTCCATTGCCTGAAAAAACACCACCGGAAGGACTTCCTGTTATAACAACAGGATTTTCTGAAACAAAATAATCAGTATTTAATCCTGTTATATTAACGGTTGGTAGTGCATTAATAGTTAATGTTACAACCGTAGAAGGACTTTGACAAGAATTACTATTAGTTTGCGTGGCGTAATAATTATATACTCCTGTGTTGGTTTCAGAACTAGTATAAGAATTACCGGTAGCTATTTGATTACTTAATGCAGCATCAGAATACCATATTACGGTAGTTCCATTTGCAGTAAACGTAATGCTTGATGTTCCAAAACAAATGGATTGACTATTTGATACAGGAGCTACAGGTGCTTGGTAAACAGTTAAACTGGCAGATGTTGATGCGCTCTCGCAGCCATTATTATCGGTTTGAGTAGCATAATAAGTATAAACACCAGCTGTTGTTTGTGTTGTGTTAAATGAATTGGAAGTAGAAACCGTATTGGTTAACAAAGCATCATCATACCATTTAATGTTGGTTCCCGTAGCAGATAAATTAGGAATTATTGTTCCTTCGCATGCCGTGTAACTTGTTAATGAAGGCATTGCAGGTAAGGCATTCACAGAAAAAGAAGTTGCTGACACCGTACTTACACATCCATTATTATCGGTTTGAGTAGCGTAATAATTATATACACCCACAACTGTTTGTGTTGGTGTTAAAGATGAAGAACTTGCAACTAAATTATTTAAAGATGCATTATCATACCATTTAATATTTGTACCACTTGCAGTTAAACTCGGATTTGGATTTCCAAAACAAACAGATTGATTCTGAATAGAAGGTGCTGATGGATTTTGATAAATAGTTACATGAACGCTATCTTCGGATGTTTTTCCGTTATTTGCATATGTGGTTAATTTATACCAACCTGATTGAGTTACTGTTAATGTTGGGGTTGCTGTATATCCTCTCCAAACATTGAGTACATCTGAGTTTAAATTCCCTTGTAATACTGTACTTACACATGCTTTAACACTATCTCCTAATTCGGTAACCGGTTCAATAGCTCCACCACCCAAAAATTCTTTACGAGCAAATACTATTGTAGATCCAGCATTAAACACCACATTGTTTCCGGCAGCATCTACTACAGTTGCTGTTCCTGTAGGATGTTGAATGGACATAAAACCATATTTAAAATCAGGAGTAAATGTTAATCCTGTTGATTCTGAACCTGCTGGTGTTACCGCAAATAAATCAACTTTAGGACTAGCAGGAGTATGATTTGGACGAATTACCCATAAGTGACCACGTCCACCATCTTGTTGTGCCCATAAATTACCTTCATTATCAAATGCTAAATTATCAATTCCAGTTCCAAAACTTTCGTTAACTGTTCCTTCACTATGTGTAATTGGATAATTTGTATTTGTAACCCAAGCTTCAATTTCACTTACCGTTAAGCCATCATCTTTAAATCTCCAAATAGTACCCGGACCTTTAGCAGTGAAATACATTTTACCATCCGGACCAAATTCAATATCCTCAGGATTACTCCAATTCGTTGCTCCTAAAGAAGTGATAACAGTTGACACGGTATTTCTTTCTGCTTGTGTTGTATTTGGAACCTGAACCCATGTTCCGGTTGTAGAAGTGCTGTTATCGCGTTTTAATGCATATAATGTTCCTGCTGATAAATTTCCTTTTTGAGTCATCACGTACTTATATACGCCTGATGTTCCACCATCTTCTGTTTGATAAGCAATAGCACTATCGGAACTTAGTGCAATGTTTTCATGACTCATTCGTCCCATAGCCCAAACTTTGTCAGGCATATTATCGTTATTATAATCCATAATTTTTCCACTCACCGGATTAATTTCTACCTGCCAACCTCTATCCTCATAACCATCACCATTTGCATCAGCAGTTGTATAAGTTTCTTCGGATGTAACAACCGTCCCCCAAGGGGTTACGCCACCAGAGCAATTTCTGGTTGTTCTTACTAATTGTGAAAAATCAACTAAACGAGCTGAATCTACTGCCCATATTTTATTGGTTTCGTTAAAATGAACAGAAACTAAAGACACATCTCCGGGATCATTTTCATGATTAATGGAAACGATGCCTTTTTTGCTGCTTCCTGCGGATGCAATATAACCAGTAAAGTCATGATTTGATGGCATTGAACGCGTTGAGTTCGAATAAAAATTATTTGTCCCTTGCTTTGCAATTAATTGAAATGTATGAGTTGAAGGAATTACAAATCCTTGTGTTTGAGCTGATGGTTTTACAGAAGTAAAACAACCAATAGCCTGACTTTGAGATGGATCACATACAACAATTTGTGAAGCTGCGGTTTGAGTGGATGTATTTTGTTGCAATAATATTTGCATATCAAAACGTAAATCAGATTCTGTTTTATTGAATTTATGAATTTCTACAGCAACAATATTATCTCCTGATACTAAATATGAAGAAGGTAAATTAATGGTAATCCATGCATTTTCGTCTGCTCCTTCCACATAATTAATTGCGGTTGTAGAATAGCTTACCGGACCACTAATGATATTGTTTCTGTAAACATCAATTCCATTTAAATAAACGACAGCACCATCATCTCTTTTTAGTAATAATTTTAGTGTATTATATCCGCTAGCACTTAATAAATTGAATTTTTTTCTGAAATAGGTTGTAGTGTGTTTATTAGCAGCATCTGAACCATAATTTAATACTGTAGTTTCATCGCCGTTACCGTATCCTAACACTCCATTTCCAGAATTCCATAAAGCGTCATCAAATCCTAAATCTACCCATTGTGATGTTTGAGCAACACCTTGATCGTTATATTTCCATGTAGAATTAGCTGCTACCACAACAGAATCATTTTTTATCGGTTGTATAGACAAATCAAAAAATTTGTCTGAGCTGGTTGCTGCTTGTTGATGTACTTCAACCGCAATGGTATTATCTCCTATATTTAAAATAGATTTATGAAACATTTTTTTGAAAACAGCAAAGGTGCTTCCAACTGCAGGCGAATTTGCTAATGTTGTATATGTTATTGCACCTGCCGGCATATTTACTCTATCTAACTCTGTATTATTAATGTAAATTACAGCACCATCGTCATAATTTACGGTCACTAATACTGAATCCATATTCGCAATGTCTGTAGAAGTTACATTTAGTTTTTTTCTAAAATAAGTTGTACGATATTTATTGCTGGAACTTGGGCCAAAGCTAACAGTTGTGTTTACACCTGTCATAACATATCCAAGTGGAGCCACACCTAAATTCCAGGCAGCGTCGTCAAATGTTCCATCTGTCCATGCAGAACCTTGGTCACTTCCATTATCTAAATATTTCCAAACATTAGTAGTGTTTAAAGGAAACTGATTTGTATAATTTTCTAATGATAAATCAAACCATAAATCAGAACTGGTTAAATTAGTTTGATGTACAGAGACAGCTATG
>JAEUTR010000551.1 GCA_016787365.1 Bacteroidia bacterium | reverse complement strand
CTTTTTCTTTTTTAGCAAGTACTTCGTACGTTATGTTCGCTCAAAGTCCGGATGACTTACTTAATATGGTTGCCGAAGCACCAAAAAAAGAGTATACAACAGCTACATTTAAAACTACCCGTTTAATTAATTTTCACACCGTAGAAGTTCTGAGCCGAAGAAGTTTGGATTTTAGAATTTCGCATCGCTTTGGTGATTTTAATACAGGAGCCTATAATGCCTGGGGAGTTGATGGTGGTGCAAACATTCGTTTAGCTTTAGAGTATTGCCATGGCAGCCGTTTAATGTTTGGTGCCGGAAGAACATCCGGTAAAAAGATAGCTGACGGATTTTTAAAATACCGTCTGTTAAGACAAACTACTGAGGGAGGAGGCATGCCGGTAAGCTTAACTTTATTTACAAGTGTTTATCATACATTTTTACAAAATGTACAAATTAATGGCGAAAATAAATATCAATCTGTGTCAGATAGATTATCTTATTGTCATCAAATCATGGTTGGGCGAAAATTTAGTTCCCGTTTTTCTTTTCAATTAACTGCTGCAATGGTTCATATTAATTTAGTTGAAAAAATTACCGATAAAAATGATTGCTTTATATTAGGCGGAGTTACTAGATTTAAATTTGCCAAACGTCAGGCCATTACTTTAGAATATGGGTATCGACTAAATAAATATAGTAAAGATAAGTTTTATGATAGTTTTGGCATAGGATATGATTTAGAAACAGGAGGACATGTGTTTCAAATTCACTTAACCAATTCGTTTGGGTTAACAGAAGATCAGTATTTTATGTACACAAACTCGTCTTGGGATAACTGGGGTATACGATTAGGTTTTAACATTTCTCGCGTATTTAGTTTACAGAGAAGAAACAACGGAGAATAAATTAAAAATAAATAATTATGAAAAAGGTATTTGTAACAGGGTTATTGGCAATGAATTTATATGGCTACACTCAAATTTATGTAGGAGAAAAATGCAAGATTACTTTTTTTAGTGAAACTAAATTAGAAAACATAGATGCTACTAATTCTGTAACAAAACCAGTATTTAATTCCAAAACCGGAGATTTTGTCATTCAAGCTGCTCAAAATGCTTTTGTTTTCAAATCTGCTTTTATGCAGGAACACTACAACGAAAACTACATGGAAAGTGAAAAATTTCCGTACGCAAAATTTATCGGCAAAGTAAAAGAAACTATTGATTATTCAAAGGATGGAACCTATAATGTAACCATGGAAGGAACCTTGGATATGCATGGTGTGACTCTTCCCAGAACAATAACAGGCACTATTACTATTAAAGGAGGAACGATTACAATGGACTCTAAATTTGAAGTTAAGGTGGCTGATCATAAAATCAAAGTACCTTCCTTATATGTTGAAAAAATTGCCGAAGTGATACAGGTTACCTTTCATGCAGATATGATTGTCTTTAAGAAATAAAATTCTCTAATATCAGGCCGGAAAAACGAAACTCACACAGGCTCCTTCTTCATTTTTAAAACTTACTTTCGCATCAATCTGGTCGGATAGTGATTCAATAAGCGATAATCCTAAGGCTGTATCTTTTCTGGTAATTGTATCTGAAAACCCAACTCCATTATCCATTAAACATATTTGAATTCTATCATAAATGAGTTGCATTCTTATTTTAATAATTGGATTTTTGTTTTCTGAAACAAATGCATGTTTCAAAGAATTGGTCAAAGCCTCATTAACAATTAAACCAATAGGTACAGCTTTTGTCACTTCCAGTTCAATTTTTTCCAGTTCTTCTATTATTTCTATTGGCCGCGAATTTACCGGAAAGCTTTTCACAAGCTCCTGAACCAACTCTGATAAATATAGTTTCAGATTAATTTTAGATAAATTTTCTTTTTTATATAATCGTTCATGAACCATAGAAATACTCATGACTCTGTTTCGTGAATCAATCATCAATTGTTTAGATTCTTCGCATGGTGCTTTTTCTGTTTGAAGATTTAATAGACCTGTAATAATTGCAAGATTGTTTTTTACACGATGTTGTATTTCTGCCAATAACGTTTCTTTTTCTTTTAACGATTGAGTGATCATCAATTGGGCTTCCTGTTCTTTTTTCAAAAGACTTAAGGCTTCGTTATTTTGTCGGTTAATTAATTTCACCACCAGATATACCAGAATAACGGTTACAAAAAAAGCTAAAAAACTATTATAGGTTAATAATGCGGCATTATCCTCATCAGTAATGGTTGCATTTTTTAATCCCGGAATATCAACTAAACGGGAAGAGACAAAACTGAATAATACGATTAAAAAAAACACTACTGTTCGCACATTGGATTTTGAAGGGTTATGTATAAGAGCCACACAAAAAATAACAGGAAAATAATACAGATAATTTCCAACCGCATCAATGTATTGTTTATTTAAAATAAAAATGGTAAGGTTGATAGATATTACAAACAGATAAGTAGCTAAATTATGATATGACTTATAATTTAAAAATAAAATCGAAAGAGAAGCAATTGTTGTAAATAAAACAGTAGACAATACATAATCGCCACTAATAAAAAATACCGTAGAAACACCTATTAATAAGCCAAGCAATACGATTAAAGCAAATAAATTAACAACTCTTGCTTCACGTTTTGAGTAAAAATCCATTTCAGGATTTACTCCTAACTCTATGATGTTTCCAAAAATCATTTTTGCAATATAATTTAAAACATCAAGGTAATCATTTTTTCTAAAAATGAAAGTCCTTCATCTTTAATTATATGGCTCAAAAGTTTACAAAAAATCGAAAAAACTTACATCACCATATTCACAATTTTCTTGTGAACCACGATTACTTTTTTAGGTTCTTTACCATCAAGGTATTTTGTTGTTTGTTCGTTGGCTCTTACAATAGCTTCCACTTCTGGAGCTGTTAACGTTGCCGCTAATTCTAATGTAAATTTAACTTTACCGTTAAATGATACTGGATAGTTTACATTATCATCCACTAAATACGCTTCATTAAAATCAGGGAAAGCAGCGGTTGAAATACTTTCGTTATGACCTAATTGTTTCCAAAGTTCTTCTGCAATATGTGGTGCGTAAGGTGATAAACAAATTAATAATGGCTCAAGGATTGCTCGCTTGTTACATTTCGCATCTGTTAGTTCATTTACACAAATCATAAAATTACTGATAGAAGTATTGAAAGAAAAACGTTCGATATCTTCGGTGATTTTTTTGATAGTTTTATGTAAAGTTTTTAATTCGCCTTTGGTTGGTTCGTCGTTGCTAACATTAAAGGCAACATCCCCCGCCCCTTGGGCACCCCCTTGTAAGGGGGAATAGAACAAGCGCCACAATTTTTTTAAGAAGCCGTGAACACCAGTAATGCCGTTGGTATTCCAAGGTTTACTTTGCTCTAAAGGACCTAAAAACATTTCGTATAAACGCAAAGTATCTGAACCAAATTTCTCTGCAATGTCATCTGGTGTAACAACATTCCATTTTGATTTAGACATTTTTTCTACTTCTCGGTCTACAATAAAGCTCCCATCATTTTCAAAAACATATTCAACTATTAGATTAGATTCTCTAAACATTAAATCACGCCATTTTTTAAAATTGTCAAATTGTAATGTATCATTAGGGTTAACATAATCTACTAATACAGCTCTTTTTCCAATTCCATTATTTGGGCTTTCTTTATCAAATTCAAACCGTGTTTTTGAAAAATCTACATTGGGAAAATGTTTTTTGTAAATGTCACTAATAAATGAAGTGTCATTTGAAGAAACGAACTCTTTGAGTTTATTTTTAGAAATATAAATTACAAAATTACTGTTTGCTTCATTAGGTAAATCGAAATAATTAACTTTTGAAATAATGTTTGTATATGCAGAAGTTCCCTGTATCATCCCTTGGTTAATCAACTTCTTAGCTGGCTCATCAATGGCAATATATCCAAGGTCTTTTAAAAATTTAGTCCAAAAACGTACATATAATAAATGCCCGGTTGCATGCTCGCTACCACCAATGTATAAATCCACTTGTTGCCAGTAGTCGCTTAATTTTTTGTCCGCAAATACAGAACCGTTATGAGCATCCATGTATCTTAAAAAATACCAGGAGCTTCCTGCCCAACCAGGCATAGTGCTGTGCTCGTAATCGTATTTGCCTTCGTGTTTCCAAGAAGAAGCCGCGCGAGCCAAAGGAGGTTCGCCGTCTTCCGTTGGTAAATATTTATCTACTTCAGGTAATACTAATGGCAATTCGTTTTCGTTAAGCGCATAAGGAATATCATTTTTGTAGTATACCGGAATTGGTTCCCCCCAATAACGCTGACGGCCAAACACCGCATCACGTAAACGGAAATTCACTTTACCTTTTCCTAAACCTTTTGCTTCAATTTCGGCAATAGCTTTTTTTATCGCGTCTTTCACCTCTAATCCATTTAAGAAATCGGAGTTAATTAATTTTCCTTCTTTTGCATCATACGATTCTTTTTCTAAATCGCCACCTGCTACTACTTCTAAAATTGGTAATCCAAAATGTTTGGCAAAACTATAATCTCTGCTATCATGAGCAGGTACTGCCATCACAGCGCCTGTTCCATAACCTGCTAATACATAATCCCCAATCCAAATAGGAACTTGTTTTCCTGTGAAAGGATGTTCAACATAAGAACCTGTAAACACACCCGTAATTTTATTAATGTCAGCCTGGCGTTCACGCTCACTTCTGTTTTTTGCTTGTGTTACGTAGGCTTCAACCGCTGCTTTGTTATCTGCTGTGGTTAAGCTTTCTACTAATTCATGCTCTGGCGCTAGTGTTACAAACGACACACCAAAAACAGTATCAGGACGTGTTGTGAATACCTCTATCCATTTGTCACCCTGAGACACTTTAAACTTTAAACTCGTCCCTTCAGATCTTCCAATCCAATTACGTTGCGCTTCTTTTAAACTCTCTGTCCAGTCTAATGTATCTAATCCATCTAACAGTCTCTGAGCATAGGCAGTAATACGCATGCTCCATTGTTTCATTAACTTACGTTCAACAGGATAACCACCACGCTCACTCACGCCATCTTTAATTTCATCGTTAGCTAAAACAGTTCCTAATTGCGGACACCAGTTCACAAACGATTCACCTAAATACGCTAAGCGAAAATTCATTAAAATATCGCTTTTCTTTTTTTCGTCAAAGGCTTTCCACTCTTCGCCAGTAAAAGGCTCTAAGTCTTTTTCGATATCACCAGTTAACGTATCATCTAATTTGCTATTAAAGCCTTTTGTTTCAAATACTTTGATAAGTGTTTCAATTGGTTCTGCTTTATTAGTGCTTTTGTTGTACCAAGAATTAAATATTTGAATAAAAATCCATTGTGTCCATTTGTAGTACTCAGGATTGGAAGTTCTCACTTCTCTATCCCAATCAAAGGAAAAACCAATTTTATCTAATTGTTCGCGATAACGTGCAATATTTTGCTCCGTTGTTATTTTTGGATGCTGTCCTGTTTGTATCGCATATTGTTCAGCAGGTAATCCAAAGCTATCATAACCCATAGGGTGCAATACATTAAAGCCTTTATGACGTTTGTAACGTGCCACAATATCCGAAGCAATATATCCAAGAGGATGTCCCACGTGTAAACCAGCGCCAGATGGATAAGGGAACATATCCAATACGTAGTACTTTGGTTTATCTCCACCATCTTTAGCAGCAAAGGTTTTATTAGTTGCCCAGTATTTTTGCCAATTGCTTTCTATCTCTTTAAAATTGTATTCCATAATGCTTGATTTTGCGAGGTGTAAAGATATAACTTAACCGCAAAGAGGCAAAGGGTTTATGTAGATTTCGTCATTGTTTCTCACGCTATGTTTGAGATTGCTTCGTCGTCCCTCCTCGCAATGACGATTTAATAAGAAAGCCACAAAATACGTTGCGTACTCTGTGGCTCTCTTTGCTTTTTTGTAGTTAAATAATTACTCTTTTACAATTTTATACTGCTTTTGAAAATGAGGAATCTTTACATCTACGAAATAGATGCCTTGAGCAAAATGTTGTAGGTTAATTTTCTCTGAAGAAGCTCCGCTCATAATTGATTTTTGAAGTGCCGTTTTTCCAAACACATCTTTTACTTCAATAGTTCCATTATTTCCTATTGCTTCAAAAGG
>JAEUTR010000255.1 GCA_016787365.1 Bacteroidia bacterium | reverse complement strand
AGAAGCTTTTTAGAGACCGATTTGAAATTTTCATTCTAAAATCTGACAACAAAAAAACCGCTCTTATTCATCCCTAAACACCTTACAAAAGAAAATACTGCCCAAAATAAAAGGGTACGGAGGTTTTTTCACAACCTGACGGACCGCACGCTGGCGTCCGTTTTTGCTAAGTCCAAATTATGCATTTAGGCGTTAATGCGCAAAAATGGCGCTACGCGTGCTGTTATAAGTATGTGCGCCCACACACAGTATTTGAGCGCGTCTGCCTGTCCGGAAATGTTGTCCGCCGGAATGTAAACAACCCGAAACGTTTTTGTGTTTTTGTTGTGCGTTGGCTGTCCTTTAAGCGATTAGGCTGTTGGAGATTTTGCAAGCTTATTTGGCGCCACATAAAATGTCTACCTCTGAAAGAAGCGCCAAATGTGCTTGAAAAATGTGCGAGGGCTTATGGGGTGTCCGCATACACCCAGGTCAACGGGTAATGGTTGATTTAATTAAGATTTTTTTGTTGGAACTAAAAGTTCCCTGATGTCGACGTCAAGAAAGTGAGCAATTTTTTTAAGATCTTTTAAATGCGGCTGCGTCTTGTTATTGCAAATGGAAGCTATTGTAGTCGTTGTTTTTCCGAGTTTTTGCGAGAGCCAGACCTGGCTCTTACCCTGTATAACCAACACTTCTTTAATCCTGTTAATCCTGTCCATGAAACAAAGAAACACAATGTTTGTTGAAAATACATTGTTTTGATTTACAGATATTTAAACGAAACTTACATAAATCAAAGTTACATTTGCGTATTAGATTTATATTTATGTAAATTATATTTACATTTGTATAATTATAAATTGCATTAAACCAGTTGATAAATGAACCCAAATAAAAACAAAAAACTCATTCTTTCTCTCATAAAGGATGATTTAATAAACACCAAACTGGTGAATGGTTTGGATGCTCTCGGCCTCAATGCCCAGGATTATCTTCTGCATTTAAGCGACACGGTTTTTAATTTGATGAAAATTAAAGATGATGAGAACGGTGAGAAATTATTTGAGCATTATCTTAACCTAAAAGATAATGTTCGTTTTATTGAATCAGCAAAATCGCATGAGTCATTCGATGATTTAGCCCTTGCAATTTATATTGATCTAGTAAATAAGAAGCTTAACCAATAGCTGTTTGTTCAGTTAGCGATTGATCTATTGAATAAAAGGTATAATCAATAATTATTTCCTGTTGACCTGGAAAACATCGCTTCACGTGAGTTTTATATTCAAAGAGGATATATTCACTATTTTATCTGTTTAAAACAATATCCGCCAAATTCTCTTAGATTTACATTCCCATTTGAACAGAAATGAATATCAAATCCCATCATAAAGTTACTCATGAAGATTACGTATTGCACGAGGTTGAAGCTTTAGAAGGGAGAGAGACTTTTGACAGCGGGGCAAATAAGCCTTTGCTCATCAGAGGCATTATAAAGCAAACAGGTGAGAAAGGGGACTTTCTCGTTAAATTCAATGCAGCTGAAAGAATGAACCCGACTGCTTGCTGTTTTGAATATATAGGTGCATGTATGGCAAAGGAATTGGGACTTCTACCTGCCGAGCCCGTGATTATAGAAATTACACAGGATTTTGTCGATCAATCAGTCGGTAAAGATTGGTGGGGAATGGCAAATAAAAGCAAGGGAGACAATTATGGATGCTATTTTGTGGAAGGGGGGAGGAACTTCCCCAAAGGCGAACCTTTATCTGCTCAACAGTATCGAGAAGCTCAAAACATTTTTGCGTTTGATGTCTTCCTTATTAACCCAGACAGAAGGGATGAAAAGCAAAACATGATTACTGATGGCAAGAATATTTTGATTTTTGACCATGAACTGGCTTTTGGCTTTATTTTTGAACTGTTTAACAATAACTCTACACCGTGGATTATTAGCGAAGTGGATAAAAACTGGGTTAAAAAACACTATTTTTATCCCTATTTGAAAGGAAATGACGTGGAATTTGGAAGCTTTGTTGATAAATTTGTTAACTTAGATGCCCGCTTCTGGAGTAAAATCGAAGAGAATATACCTGATATTTGGAAGGTAGAACATATCAAAACAATAAGGAATCGAACAGAAGAGTTTATAAAGAACAAAGATCTATTTACCGAGGAACTGAAAAAAATAGTAGCGTAACCTTTATAATGTCAACTAAATTTAAATATTCATATCAAATTATTCGTTATCAGCATGATCGAGTAACAGGTGAATTCATTAACGTTGGCTTGGTTTTTTACAGTTCCACACTCAAATATTTAAAGTGTAAAGTTGTTGGTAAATACTCTCGGATTTCTAATTTTTTTAATCATAGTTCAGACTATTCATCCTTACATAAAACACTTCGATACATAGAAGACAATTTAAACAAAAAAGGAGTTGAACTACTAGATCTATTTGGAATAAACGAAAACACTTCACTGTCCGTCTTAACATCAGAAATCTTACCTAAAGATAACAACGCACTTTATTTTAGTGATGAATATTCTGGTATAGATTATAATTTGGACGGTGCTTTTGATGATTTATTCAATAGGCTTATTGAGTATTACAGCGTAGATAGCAATGAACAGATTACTACTGATAGTGCTGTATGGTCAAAATATTATAAAAG
>JAEUTR010000232.1 GCA_016787365.1 Bacteroidia bacterium | reverse complement strand
CAGGACTGTTCCGATGGGATGGAAAATCCTTAATTAATTTTACTGAAGAAAAAGGACTAAGCAATAACGAATTTAAAGTTTCCGGAAAATCAGATTCTGGTACCTTGGCTCGTATTTATACCATAAACGAAGACAACTTTGGGAACCTTTGGATAGGAACTGTTGATGCCGGTGTTTGGAAATATGATGGAAACAATTTAACTAATTATACCACAAAAAACGGACTCACTAGTAATGCTGTAAATTGTATTTACAAAGATAAAAATGGTGAACTTTGGTTTGGAACAGACGGAGATGGTATTTGTAAATTTAATGGAAATACTTTTATAAAATTTACAACGGAAAAATAACTAACAGCTATCGATAATATGTGACACCAAAGCTCCCGATAATTATCGGGAGCTTTTGATTTGCAAATGCGCAGAAACATAGTATCTTTATTTAAACGTTTCGGTAGACTAGTGTTCCAAAGCCGCACAAGTTTTAGCTGCAAACGGTTACCAGTAATTTTATGGACGACACAATAAAAACTAAACGTTCGACAATTATGACAACTATTTTTTGTAGTGTCTATCTGTTGCTTATAATTTTCTATCATCATATTGACAAGTATTTAACTGGTTCTCTTTTTATTGTTTTAACATTGCTTATACCGATTGCGTTTATAACAATTGTAGTTTATGAAATAAAAGGAATAATTCAGATTATAGTAAATAGAAAAAAAATAAGTTTGAAATTTTGCTTACCTACAATAATATGTACGTTGACACTTTTGTATTCAATTTTTAGTCCTTATAAACTTGACTCTGAAGGCTTGGAGAGCGAAGTTGAGTTTAGAGCTTGTTATGAGGGAACACAAAATCAAGCATACATTAAGTTTAGACACGACAAATCATTTGAGTTAAATTGGACAGGAGTTTTTGGATATAATGAGTGGTGGACAGGAACATGGAAAAAAGTTGGCGACACTTTGATGTTAAAATATAATACAAAAAAAGTTGTGCAACTCGGCGACACAATATTAATTGCAAATGGTTATTTAAATCCAATAGGACGTTCTGTCGATACTGCAAAATTTCGTCGACCTATGTTTTATCTTGGGTATTGTAGACACGAAAATTGAAATAAAACTACTGCTACCCCAACCTAAATCCCATTTGGGCATTCGGCTTCGGATTTTTCAAAAGCGGTAGACAATTAGTTAATTTTCGCTTTGCAAAAGTCTATTAAACATTTATCTTTGTTAGTAGCGTTTCGACAGTCACGCAATGGCGTGATTCAAATCAAACCGTTGCTTAGTGCGAAAACGTTATAGGCAATTTTATGAAGACACTATATTTTATTCCAATCATAATATTCTTAAGTTGTAATTCGACAACTAGTCATTCAGAAATTGTTGAAAGTTCAAATAACATTAAAGACATATCAAAAGACACAATTACTTTTGGGAATATTACCAATCCTTTGCATAATAAAATATACAGAAACGTTGATGAATTACTTGGAATAAAATATGAAGGAACACCAAGTGGTGCAATGATTCAAGGAAACAATATAAGAAAAGATAAAGAATTCGGAATTTCACATATTACTTTAGATAAGCGAAATATTATAACATTTGAAGAAATCATCAGAGAGAATGGAAACCCAAAGCCAAAATATTTAGTGCTTGACACAATAAATGTAGATAATCTAAATAAGTCAGAATTTATTACTTACTGCAACTGTAGACGAGATTCAATCGACGACTCTGAGATAATTGCGTTAGTTGAATTTGAAGAAGATACCGAATACTATCATAAAATAATTAAAGCTTGGCGTGCAGACACTAAGACAGGAAAAATAACAATTATTAAAAACACAAAAGGAATAAATTGTATAAATGAGGGTTATGGCGCAGAATAAAAAACTGTCTATAACAGCACCTAAAACTTATGCCGGAGATATCAAAGCATTTGCAATTTCAAGGTCGCTCCGCGAAACTTATTTTCATTTTGCAAATGCCTAAAAACATAGTATCTTTATTTAAACGTTTCGGTAGACTAGCGTTCCAAAGCCGCACAAGTTTTAGCTGCAAAACGATATCTATGATAAAACCAAATAAAATTTAGCAAACAGCATGGAAACAACTTGGATTATAGGTATTATAGGCGGTATCGCAACTTGGCTTTACAATGAAGTTCAGAAACGTAGAATAAAGTTATTATTTGAAAAGGAAAAACGATATGAAAATTTAATTCGACTTTTGAGAAACTTGGGAGAGGTGGCGTTAAATAGTGACAAAGGGAACGAATTTATAGTAGAATTTCAACTCTGTTGGATGTATTGTCCTGATGAAATAATTAAAAAAGGAAACCTGTTTTTAGATTCAATGAACTCAACAATTGTTGAACGTAACCAACAAAATATTAATAAACTAAAAGGAGAATTTATCGTTGAATTAAGAAAAGACTTAATCAAAATGAATAAATCAATCTTTTACTCCTTTCAAAAGGACACAAAGCTTCAATATAGTGATTTCAGAGATGTAAGATATATTACCAATAGTTAAATATAGTCAACAGCAGCCGCTAACCTCACATATAAAAATGCGGGCATTCATTCGGCTTCGGCTTTTGCAAAAGCGGTGGCTTTGCAAAAGTCCATTAAACATTTAACTTTGTTCATATAGAATTATGCTTACAGACATTAATCCAAAGTTACCTATGCGGAACAAAACTGCAACAAGGGAATATTATGTAAATACGTTGGGCTTTCATGAATTTGGAAATGCTGACTTTGATGGCTACCTCATGGTACAAAAAGACCATATCCAAATTCACTTTTTTGAGTTTAAAGAACTTGATCCAAAAGAAAACTACGGACAAGTTTATATCCGAACGGACAACATTGATAAACTTTATCAATCGTTGCTTGATAACAAAACAAGCATTCATCCAAATGGACATTTACAGATAAAACCATGGGGACAAAAAGAATTTTCTCTACTTGATCCGGATAACAACTTGCTTACTTTTGGACAAGCATTATAACAATAATGGATTTAAAACAAAGGCACTATAGTCATACCTTGATTCATTTACCATAAACGTATTTAATTCAAATCAACAATTTCTTTTTCAAACCCTTTTTCTTCAATGGTTAACAAGCCTTTTCCGAATTTCTTGATACGTTCGGCATAACGTTGTTTTACTCGTTCTGAAATAGGAATTGGATTTCCTTCTTCATCAATACGAACAAACTTTACATTAGTATGTGTTACAATTTCTTGCTCACCGGTATAAACATTATGTTTACGAATTTCCATATATAACTCCAGAGAAGAATTTCCAAACTTTACTACTTTACCATAAACCTTTAAAATATTACCCACTTTCACCGGTTTTTTAAATACCAATTCATCAAATTTAATGGTAACCATTCGGGGTGTATCACATAATTGTGAAGCATATGAACCGGCTGCATCATCAATTAACGACATTAATGTACCTCCAAACATATTGTCGTGTACGCCAATATCAAATTTTTTGCAGATGTAAGTGGTTATTAATTCCATAGGATGTAATTTTTTCAGGTAAATGTAAAATATTTTTAGAAATAAAATATCCTTTTACTGTAAAGGATTTATAAAAATAAATCCCTATAAAAG
>JAEUTR010000228.1 GCA_016787365.1 Bacteroidia bacterium | reverse complement strand
TTTTTAGTAGTACACTGCTTTATTAACTGCCTTATCTTCTTTAATGATGGCGGCTTAACTTTTAACATTGGTGCCGATTTTATGGCTCACAACTGGTTAATCAGAGCAGGGGAATTGGTTCTCTTTTTAGGATTAATCGTTCACATTATCCAAGCTTTAATTTTAACGTTAGAAAATAAAAAAGCTCGTCCAATTGGATATGCGAAGGTTGACGGCGCAGCAAACTCATCGTGGTACAGCCGTTCAATGGGTTTATTAGGAACATTATTATTAATGTTTTTAATCATTCACTTAGTGCATTTCTGGGTTAAATCTCGTTTCACTGGCTTACCAGGACACGATGCCAACGGAAATGAAAACTTATACGCCGTAATGCAAGAAACATTTAAAATGGCTTGGGTAGTTGTATTATATGCTTTATCAATGATTTCATTGGCATACCATTTATTACATGGTTTCCAATCAGCCTTCCAAACACTAGGATTAAATCATAAAACGTATACTCCAATCATTAAAAAAGCTGGAGTGGCGTTTTCAATTATCATTCCTTTTATTTTCGCTTTAATGCCAATACTAATGTTCTTAGGCGTTATTAAATAATTATTTAAATTCAATATTACATTCTTAATTTTTCGATATGAGTAAATTAGATTCAAAAATTCCTGAAGGACCAATAGACCAAAAATGGACAAAATACCGTTCAACGGTTCCATTAGTAAACCCTGCTAACAAACGTAGCTTAGAAGTATTAGTAGTTGGGTCTGGATTAGCAGGTGCTTCGGCAGCAGCAACTTTAGCTGAAATGGGATACAAAGTAAAAGTGTTCTGTTTTCAGGATTCTCCACGTCGTGCGCACTCAATTGCAGCACAAGGTGGTGTAAACGCAGCAAAAAATTATCAAAACGACGGTGACTCAACTTACCGTTTATTTTACGATACTATTAAAGGTGGTGATTACAGAGCACGTGAAGGAAACGTTCATCGTTTGGCTGAGGTGTCTTCAAACATCATCGATCAATGTGTGGCTCAAGGGGTGCCATTAGCTCGTGAGTACGGTGGATTATTAAGTAACCGTTCTTTCGGTGGTACACAAGTTCAACGTACATTTTACGCGGCAGGACAAACTGGTCAACAATTATTATTAGGTGCTTACTCCGCTTTACAACGTCAAGTAGGATCTGGTAACGTTACTTTATGCTCTCGTCACGAAATGTTAGATGTGGTAACGATTGATGGTGTTGCACGCGGTATTATTGCTCGTAACTTAGTTACTGGCGAAATGGAAAAACATTTTGGTCATGCCGTGTTATTATGTACGGGTGGATACGGTAACGTATTCTACTTATCAACTAACGCTATGGGAAGTAACGTAACAGCAGCATGGAAAGCCCACAAAAAAGGTGCATTCTTTGGTAATCCTTGTTACACACAAATTCACCCAACATGTATTCCAGTTTCTGGCGATCACCAATCTAAATTAACCTTAATGTCAGAATCGTTACGTAACGATGGTCGTATTTGGGTTCCTAAAAAGAAAGATGATAACCGTAAACCAACAGATATTCCTGAAGAGGAAAGAGATTATTACTTAGAGCGTCGTTATCCAGCGTTTGGTAACTTAGTACCTCGTGATGTGGCTTCTCGTGCTGCAAAAGAACGTTGTGATGCTGGTTACGGTGTTGGTAATTCTAAAATGGCTGTATATTTAGATTTCGCATTTAATACTGCTCGTTACGGAAGAACGGAAGCTACTAAACGTAATATTCAAAACCCAAGCCAAGAAGAAATCATGCGCTTAGGTAAAGAAGTAGTAAAAGAAAAATATGGTAACTTGTTTGATATGTATCAACAAATTACTGGCGAAAATCCATACGAAGTTCCTATGCGCATTTATCCAGCAGTTCACTACACAATGGGTGGATTATGGGTAGATTATAACTTAATGACAACTGTAAAAGGTTTATATGCATTAGGCGAAGCTAACTTCTCTGACCACGGAGCTAACCGTTTAGGTGCTTCTGCTTTAATGCAAGGTTTAGCAGATGGATATTTCGTAATTCCTTATACAATTGGTGTTTACTTATCAACTGAAGTAACTCGTATGAGTGCTGAAAAAGATAAAACAGACTCTATTGATAAATTAAAAACAAAACATCCTGCATTTGACGCGGCTTTAAAAGAGCAAACAGACTTAATCAATAAGTTCTTAAATATTAAAGGAACTAAATCAGTAGAAAGTTTCCACAAACGTTTAGGATTGATTATGTGGAACAAATGTGGTATGGCTCGTAATAAACAAGGTTTAACCGAAGCTATTGCTGAAATACAAGCATTACGTAAAGAGTTCTGGAGTGACGTGCGTGTATTAGGAAGCGCTGATGAGTTTAACCCAGATTTAGAGAAAGCAGGTCGTGTAGCAGATTTTATTGAATTAGGTGAATTAATGTGTAAAGATGCATTACACCGCGAAGAAAGCTGTGGAGGTCACTTCCGTGAAGAACACCAAACAGAAGAAGGTGAAGCAAAACGTGATGACGTGAACTTTGCTTATGTTGCTGCTTGGGAATACAAAGGTGTTAGCGACTGGGAATTAAATAAAGAAGAATTAAAATACGAAAATATTAAAATCGCTCAACGATCATATAAATAATAGAAACTATGGGATCAGGACACGGAACAGAATTGAATCTAACTTTAAAAGTTTGGAGACAAAAAAACAGCAAAGCAGCAGGAAGCTTTGAAACACATCAATTAACTGGCATCTCAACTGATATGTCGTTTTTAGAAATGTTTGATGTATTAAACGAAAAATTAATTAGCGAAGGCAAAGAAGCTATTGCATTTGATCACGATTGCCGTGAAGGTATTTGTGGTATGTGCAGTATGTACATCAATGGCCGTCCACACGGGCCAAAACAAGGTGTTACAACTTGCCAATTACATATGCGTTCTTTCAAAAACGGAGATACGATTGTTGTGGAACCTTGGAGAAGTGCAGCTTTCCCTGTTATTAAAGATTTAGCAGTAGATAGAAGTGCTTTTGATAGAATTATTGCAAGTGGTGGTTACATCTCTGTGAACACAGGTAATGCTCAAGATGCTAATAATATTTTAATCCCTAAAACAGATGCAGATGAGGCTTTTGGAGCAGCAGCTTGTATTGGTTGTGGAGCATGTGTTGCAGCTTGTAAAAACAGTTCGGCTATGTTATTCGTTTCTGCAAAAGTTTCTCAGTTAGCATTATTACCTCAAGGACAAGTTGAGCGTAAAGAGCGTGTATTGAAAATGGTTGAAGCAATGGATGCAGAAGGATTTGGTAACTGTACAAACACAGGAGCTTGTGAAGCTGAATGCCCTAAAGGAATTTCTTTAGAAAATATTGCGCGTATGAACCGCGAATTAACAGCAGCAAGTTTTAAATAATAATACGTTTTATATAAGTCAACCCTAACTAATTATTAATTAGTTAGGGTTTTTTATTTATAATATTTCTTAATGTTTGACTTAATGAAAAGTCTCTGTTTTTGAATTAAATAAAAATTTTATAATGTGCTAAAAATCCTTTTAACGGCAGAAGTAATACTATCGTTTAGTATAAATTTGCTCGTATATATATTAAAAAAATCTTTATGAAAAAAATCTTTATCGCAGCAATCTTATTAACTACTAATGTATTAAGCTCCACAGCCGGAACTGATCCCTTTAGTAATAGAACTATCCCACAATTAAAAGACAAAAAAACAAGCTTTAGTTCTAGTAGAGGCAGAACATCGGACAACACAATAGGAGTTGGAGGTCATGCCTCATTTTTAAAATTATTTGGAAGTGGAGGCTCTGCTTTAATTGGCATTGGAATTAATGGTTTATACTCTTCTGATGGAGAAAGAAATGCTTTTTTTGGCGATTTTACATACTACTTCCCTGGTAAAATTACGGGAACTAGTTATGCCAATGCTTATAGCTCAACCACCAGTCCATCGCAAATTGAAATTAATACGGAAACTAAAATCACTACACTGGGCTTACGTATCGGCTACAGAAGATATTTAATTAATGATGTTTCAGAAGAGGGGTTTAAAGCGTATTTAAATGTAGCTGCCGGTTTACTGATGATTAAAGGGACTACCGTTTCAACCACTACCACTTATGATGTTTCATTATATGATGAGCAATTTGAGCCAACAGTTTCATTATCTGGCTTTACAATTGGAGGTGGTATAGGTGCAGAATATAGTTTAGCATCAAAAGTAAATTTATTTTGCGAAGCAAATATTAATGTTCCGGCCAATACTGTTAATGGTGCAGAGGTTGAGGTTGAAATTCCAATATTTGCACAAATTTTAATTGGTGCAAGATATCATTTTTAATCTCCCTAATAAAAAATTGTAGCTTTCTAAACATATGTTAAATGTACTATTACAATAGTTTATTAATTATTACTGATGTGTTCGCAATTATTTTAGTTGTTTGTTTATAAGGTTGAAACTGTTCAAAGATCTATCTGTTTTTGTAAATTTCAGTTAGTTTAAGGGTCATAAAAATTAAATAATCTGTACCGAAAACAGTTGTTGCTGGAATAATGAAATATTTAGTACTGTGTACAGATTGAAAAATATAGTGACTTAATTAAAGAGTTTTATTCAGAAAATATAGCTCGTATGA
Source organism: Bacteroidia bacterium (assembly GCA_016787365.1). GTDB lineage: Bacteria > Bacteroidota > Bacteroidia > B-17B0 > Aurantibacillaceae > UBA4416. Next base: position 2,254 of record JAEUTR010000228.1, on the reverse strand, counting down.
ATAATAAGTTAACAGCAGTAAGTCTTAAATGATACTATTTGTAATTATGTGAAAAAGGTCTCTGATTTCAGAGACCTTTTTTTTATTTCTTCTTTTTACTACTATATGCTTGGTAAACAGCATCCAGTTCTTCGTACCATGCATCACCATATTTTCTAATCAATGGTTCTTTTAAAAATTTATATACCGGTACATTTAATTGTTGCCCGCATTCGCATGCTGGCTTACAAATATGCCACGAATGGTAGTTCACCGCATCGTATTCTTTATACTCTTTAATTCGGATTGGGTATAAATGACAAGAAATTGGCTTTTTCCATCCTATAGTTATCGGGTCAATCTTTCCTTCCAGGTAAGCCTGTTCAATAGCACACTTGGCAATATTTTTATCATCAAAAAACACAAATGCACATTCTTCGCCATCACTTACTAATGTAGTGGTATAATCTCCGTCATCGTCCAATACATAAGTCCCTTTTTTTTCAACAGCAGCAATGCCTTTTTCATTCATATAAGGTTTCACCATTGGATAAACTTTATCTAAAATTTTTAATTCCTTTTTATCCAATGGAGCACCACTATCTCCTGATACGCAACATTCTCCTTTACATGCATTTAAGTCGCAAACAAATTGTTTATCAAAAACATCTTCCGAAATAAGAGTGTGGTTTATAGCTATCATGAAGCAAAGGTACAATAAATAAATTTTTTGAGTGAAAAATATTTGATCCTTAATTTGTTATATAACAACTATATTTGAATAGGAATACTCTATTAAAATTTATTAATTGAGAATTAACGGAACGTTTTTTGTTTTAATTTTAGAAAAAAATAGAATCATGAAAAAATTAACTGCTTTTGCATTTGTGTTATCCGGTTTATTTATAGCTTCTTGTGCCTCTGATAAAAATGATGATCCTAATGCTCCACAGCCTTCAACTGATCCTCGGGATAAATTTGTGGCTTATTGGAATGTTAGTGAGAATAGTGCTGTTGCGGGAACTAATACTCATACAGTAAATATTGTTAAATCAACTACAAATTCTAGCGAGGTTATTTTAAATAATTTTTCAGGATTATCTGTTTCTGCCAGAGCTTCTGTAAATAATAATGCGCTTACAATACCTTATCAACAAATTGGAAGCATAGGATTTACAAAAGGATCGGGAACATTGTCTAATGCAAATTCAATGACATTAACTACACAACTACTATTAGCACAAGCAGAGATAGTTCTGTTGCATCTTATACCAAATAAAATTCCATTTTTGAGTTAAAACACACCACTTATCAAATCAATCTAACCACATCTCAATCGGATGTGGTTTTTTGTTTTTACTCCATCTAACTTTACATCAGCAAACATATCTAACGCGCGTAAGGATTAGTTTGAATTTAAAGTATAAACCTAAAAACAACTATTATGAATATCTTAGGAAACAATTCCGACAAGCTAAATGATATTATTTTTGAAAACAGAAATAAAACTTATGGCGCTTATGTTATCAGATCAAGTTATAATGATTCCTTAAAAAAGTCATTATTGTATTTAATGAGTATAGTATCACTTTTATTTGGTTCGGTTATTATTAACAATAAAATGAATGCCAATTCTGTTATTGAATCCACGCCATTTCTGGAGGATCCTACATTGGAAGCAAAAACATATGTTACCGAAGTAGATGTTACTCCACCTGTGGCCGAACCAATTCAGAATTTATCAGCACCGGCAACTGCACCTTCGGGAGCAATGCCAACACAAATTGTAGATGTTTTAACGAATACGACAGTTATTAATACGGAAAATCCAATTAGTGGAGTTGGAACAGAAACAGCCACAGGAATATCTTCAATCGGAACAGAAACATCAACTCTAACTTCAATTCACGTACAATCATCCGCGCCAATTCCTGCAACTTCGGAAATTTTAGTTACCGCAGATGAAATGCCGGAATTTGAAGGAGGCTATGAAGGTTTAATGAGGTATGTTGGCCAAAATGTAGTATACCCGTCTCTTGCCAGAGAAATTGGAATAGAAGGAAAAGTGCACATATCTTTTGTAATTAATGAGTTTGGAAATGTAGAAAACATTAATGTTATGAGAGGCATTGGCTATGGTTGTGATGAAGAAGTGGTAAGAGTATTAAAGAAAATGCCAAAGTGGAAAAAAGTAGGGAAGAATGCCGGGCATCCGGTGAAGGTAAGGTTTAATATTCCTGTTGCATTTAAATTAAAGTAATAACTTATATAAAAT
>JAEUTR010000205.1 GCA_016787365.1 Bacteroidia bacterium | reverse complement strand
AAAGACAAATGCAATGCTTAATACTATTAATGATACTAATATGTAAAACCACCAGCGTTGCCACAAAGGAGGAATAACATTCCCTTTGATAATAATATTATTTTTTGAATCTCTAGATAAGTAATCAATAACTTTTATTTCTAGGTTAAAATCACCCGTTGGAATGGATGGAATTTGAATATATTCAATGCTGGATGGTAATATTATCCAGCTTGTATCTGCATTTGAAAAGCGGTAGGCATATTTAAAATTTCTATTAGAACTATAAGCGTTCGTTTCTACTTTAACACTCAAAGCTTGATTATAGTTTAATTGTAAAGATTTGTTTTTATTTACTTTTTTTTCGTCAATAGATATTTCTTTCAAATAAATTGTAGCCTTTTTTATTTCTTTTTGAAGATGAATTGGGATCATTTGTAAGCCATTAGGTGTAGCAATCCAAATGTTATTATTTAAGACACTTAATGAAAGCACTTCGTTTGAACATAACCCTTTCAGTTTGTCCAGTACTTCCCAATTTTTGTTTATTAGATTTAGCTTCCACAGTCCCAAATTGGTTGCTACCAACAATTGATTTTGATATTTTTTGATTTGATTGGCTTGAATATCTGCTGGTAAATGCTGTAATAATGTGATGGTTTTATTTTTATCTATTTTATAAATTTCTCCATCAAATGTTACTGCGTATAATATACTTTGTTCGTCATAAGTTATTGATAATACTTGTTTTTGTATTAAATTCAAATGGATTGATTGCCACTTATTTTCTTTTTTCATGTAGCTTTTCAGTCCATCATTAGTGGCAATCCATAATATTTCTTGCGATGAATTTATAGCAATTGCTCTTGCCCAATTAGTAGTTAAAGTATCGCTTGCGTTTTTGTCCTGAATATTTTTATAAACAAATGCCCCTCTTGAAGTGGCAATGATATATTCATCATTTGTCTTTAAAAAATCTTTAATTGGAGGAAATTGATTTTCGATTTTTTTAATCGTATTGTTTTCTAAGAAATATAATGTGTTTTGTGCATTAAAATATAATTTCTTGTCGCTTTCGCAGTAAGTGATATTTTGAATATTAGATTTTACTTCTAAAGAGTAAGTTTCGATTTTTTCTGTCTTCACATTAATACTTCCTACTTGTCCACCTAAGGTTGAAAAATAGATATATGGAAAGTGTTGTTCGGTTTTTAAAATTTTGTTGGAAGTTAAATTTCCAGAGCTTGTATTCCATGTTTTAGAATTAATATCTGCTAATCTTAAAATGCCATCATGTAAGGTTGTCATCCAGTAATTTTTTTCATCATCCAATATTATATCCGAAAATGCCATATTTGAATAAAATATCTTACCTGTGTCTAAATTTGGATTATACCAAATAATCCCAGAATAAGTACAAATCCATAAATTACCATCTTGGAGTAATTTTACATTTGTGACTTTTGAATTACTTAAAGCCTTTTTTAAAAATGAGGATTCGTATGGTTTAACTTTATTATCAATTAATTTGTAGCATAGTCCATCTGTAACGCTAATAAGCCAGGTACTTTCATTTTTACTTTCTAAAATAAATTCCCCAGATGGTTTAGGTTTTAGAAATTCAAATGGTACTATTGTTTGTTGTTCTTTATTGATAGTTGTGATACCATTAGGAGAAATAAAGGAGATTATATTTTCTTGTTTCAATTTACAACTATTAGTAAACGCATATTTGTCTTTTTGATAATCCGAATTAAAATCTGAGTAATTTGTCCATTTTTGAGTTAATTCATTGTATGAATTAATCCCATTTTCACCACAAACCCATAAATTATAATTATTATCACAAACAATATTTGAAATTTTCCCTTTCCAAGATTGTAAATTTTTTAATGTATCATTTTCAATATAAAATATTTGACCATTAAAACTATAGCTATAAATTTTTCCAGATGCGGATATCGTTAAACCTGTTAAGGCTTTTGTTTTTTGATCTTTATTCTTATATGATAAAAATTTTACACAATTATATTTATAAATTCCCGCGTCGCAGCCTATCCAAATAAAGCCTTTTTTATCTTGAATAATACTATACACCTCATTGCTTGGCAGTCCATCTTCTATAGTAGTTTGAAAATATACTGGATTTTGTGAAAATACAACAGTTGCTAAGGCTAGCATTACAACTGAATATATAAGACCCAATTTTTGCATTTTATCGTGTTAAATTAAAAACCCTCTGAAATCAAGTGATTCAGAGGGTTTTTAGAGGTCCCGAGCGGATTCGAACCGCTGTACGAGCTTTTGCAGAGCTCTGCCTAGCCGCTCGGCCACAGGACCATTTTAATTAAAGATTCCTATAAGACTTAAAATTCTGATAAAAATCCCGAACGGGTAGCAAAAATAAGATTTTTTTAGCAACTTAGTCTAATTATTGTAAAAAAAATGCAGATAAATTCAAAATTACCAAATATTGGCACCACTATCTTCACGGTTATGAGCGGTTTGGCCAAAGAACATAATGCTATTAACCTTTCTCAGGGCTTTCCAGACTTCGGTTGTAGCCCAAAATTATTGGATTTAGCGCAAAAAAATCTAATGGCGGGCTTTAATCAATATGCTCCTATGACAGGAGCTCCTGTATTAAGGGAAACCATTAGCGAATTATTGCAAAATTGTTATCAAGCCACTTATCATCCCGAAACAGAAATTACGATTACTGCAGGAGCTACTCAAGGAATTTACACCAGTATTGCCGCTTTTATAAATAAAGGTGATGAAGTGATTGTGTTTGAACCAGCTTATGATTGCTATACTCCTGCTATCGAAGTTCATGGAGGCATTGTAAAACCTATTGCACTTGAATATCCAAATTTTACGATTAATTGGGCAACAGTAAAAAATACAATTACAGATAAAACGCGAATGATTATTATTAATTCGCCTCATAACCCAAGTGGAACAACCTTAGTAGAAAATGATTTATTAGAGCTTCAAAAAATAGTTGCTAGCAAAAATATTATTGTTGTTAGCGATGAAGTTTATGAGCATATGGTGTTTGATGACAAAGCTCATCAAAGTGTTGCGCGTTTTAAAAGTTTAGCATCGCAATCTATTATTGTGTCTTCTTTCGGAAAAACAATTCACGCCACTGGTTGGAAAATTGGCTATGTGGCAGCACCAAAAGAATTAATGATTGAGTTCAGAAAAGTACATCAGTTTTTAGTGTTTTGTGTTAATCATCCATTTCAATTAGCATTAGCAGATTATTTAAAAGATGAATCAACCTATAAAGGCTTACATCAATTTTATCAAGGTAAAAGAGATTATTTCAGGAACTTAATTTCAAGTTCACGATTCGAAATTGAGCCATGCACAGGTACTTATTTTCAATTATTAAATTATAAAAACATCACAGATGAGAAGGATACGGATTTTGCTGTTCGTTTAACTAGAGAAAAAGGCTTGGCTTCTATTCCGTTGTCAGTATTTTATTCCAATCAACAACAACAACAGTTATTACGTTTTTGTTTCGCTAAAAAAGAAGAAACTCTTGAAGCCGCAGCAGAAATATTATGTAAAATTTAAAATGACAGATTTAAAAATTACTACCATTCAAACCCATCTACATTGGGAAAATTCAGATGAAAATCTGAAACATATTGATGCTAAAATAAATGCCATTCCGGACACAACCGATGTGATTGTTTTACCCGAAATGTTTACAACCGGATTTACAATGAATCCGGAAAAACTTGCTGAAGAGCATGGAGGAAAAAGCTTACAATGGATGCTGCAAAAAGCAAAAGAAAAAATTTGTGTAATTATTGGAAGTATATCCACAAAAGAGAACAATAAATATTACAACCGTTTATATTGTGTAAAACCGGATGACACGTATCAATATTACGATAAGCGCCATTTATTCAGAATGGGAAATGAGCATCAATACTATGATGCAGGTACTCAAAAAATAATGTTGGAATATAAAGGATGGAAAATTTGCCCCTTAGTGTGTTACGATTTACGTTTTCCGGTATGGAGCAGGAATATAAAAAATAACCCCTATGATGTATTAATATATGTGGCCAACTGGCCGGAGGTGCGCTCTTATCCTTGGAAACAATTACTAATTGCCAGAGCCATCGAAAACCAAACTTTTGTAGTTGGAGTTAACAGAATAGGACAAGATGGAAACGCTATACAGCATTCGGGAGATTCCTGTATCTTGAATCCCCGAGGTGAATTAATAAGTAAAACGATGGCTCATGAAGACTGTATAGAAACCATAAGCTTATCTTATGCATATTTACAGGAATTCAGAAAATCATTTCCTGTTATGCTAGATGGAGATGATTTTGAAATTGTATAATTATTTTTTTACAATTATAAACCTTTCTTTAGTCACGCCACTAAGTTCTAAATAGTACATTCCCGCGTTTAAAAAATCAAGTGTGAGGTTTATACTATTTTCCTGACTGTTATAATTTTTCGAAAATACAATTTGTCCGATTTTATCAATTAGTTTAACATCCATACTTTTTAATTCACTGCTATTTCGTACTATTTTAAGTTCATTAGTAAATGGATTAGGAAAAAGGACAGTATTGTTTTTTTTAAGTAGATGTATCGAAATAATATTTGAGTAATAAAAACTACTATCTGTATCTATTTGTTTTAATCTGTAATATGTAATTTCCTCTGCTTGGTTTAAATCAGTATAACTGTAATAGTTTCTATCATTGTTGTTTCGGAAAGGACTAATACTCGCTATTGGTATAAAAATTTCAGCATCAGTACTTTTTTCTATCACATATTTGTGGCAATTAATTTCCTGGGCTGTTTCCCAGTTAAGTTGTATGTCATCATTAATTACATTCCCATTAAAAGAAATGAGTTGAATAGGTAAAGGTTGACAAATTAAAGAAGATGTTGTGTGTGCTCCCAGTGTAATGTTTGATGAAGGATTATTTTGATTATTAAATTCTGTTGCTATCCAGTTTGCCGATTTAGGTTCACTAAGTATTCTGAATTCATCTATTTTTCCTCCATAAAATCTGGTGCCGCTTAAGTCCGATCTGCAACCTATATAAATGTTTGTAGCAGGGTCATAACTGTTTCCTCCTAAAAATGAAAGACTAGTTGTTAGCACAGCATCTATATATACAATTGCGCCTCCGGAATTACCTACAACAAACGTATAATAGTGCCAATTTCCATCAACAAGTGTGGTGCCAGCATCTAATCCGGAGGTATTGGTAGCATCGTTCGTATCCTGAAAAATATTTTTTAGCATTTTACGATCTACTGCAATACCAAGAAGATCTTCACCAAAGTAAATGCTAGTAGCATGCGTTGCCCCAAAATTGCCATGACTATATAAATACTGATAAGATGCCCCGTTTACTTCTGAAACATTAAACCAAAAGGATATTGTAAATGAAGAAGTATAATCAAAATCAGGGATAGAAATGCCATCATCCACTTCGTCAAATGTTATACAGTTTCCTATTTTTCCTAAAACAGAGTTGGTAGAGGTCATAGTGCCAATACATGTTCCTGAATTAGTTTTACCACAGGCATCAATCATTTGAGGAGCAGCGTCATTGGGATTATTATTTAAATGAAGAACCGTTGAAAATTCACTTCCCCAAGTTGAGGCAGAAGATGTTGAAGAGTTAACCAATGGATTGCCATAATACATATTGATGACGGTATTGGCATTATAATTAAGCGTAGGGATTTTAACCCAGCAAATTAATTCTCCGGTGGCAGGATCATAACTTTCAACTTGATAACTTATCGGCGAAGCGCAAGCATCTGTTGTAAAAACGATGTCATAACCATATTCGCTTTCCACAAAACCACCATTACTTTTCGATCTTAAATCTGCATCGGTCGTTTTTAAAAGTAAAGGAAAATTAGTAAGACTGATAGTTCCTGTTACAATAGAAGGATTAATGGATATTGTTTTTCCGTACAAGTAGCCATATGGTTGTGCTTTCAGATGAAAGCAACTCACAGCTAATAATCCAATAATCAGTATGTGTAAGTTAATAACACTGAGCGACTGATTTTTTAATAGTAACATATAAGACAGGTTATACTGTTATTTGTTTAAACAATAGTAATTTCCTGTCCAAGTTAATGGACTGCTATTATATTTATTTTGACATTCAGCATAAAACTAAAAAACACGGCCTGAAATAAATAATTAATGCATTAATTGCATTGGTACATATTTAATGGTTGTTGGTGTACAAAAAATATTTTTCTATTTCATAAATTCCAACAATGATTGATATTCAATTAATGATTGATGCATACCAATTATTTTTTCCACATCCAGTGTTTCGCGAGTTACGGCCTCAATAATTTCTCCGATATATTGAGGCATAAAAAATGGCTCGCCTTGCCCAGGCTGAACAAGGTCTGAAGAATAAAGTAATTTATGTTTTGGAAAATACACCATCATCATCCGTTCGCCGGTTTCGGTTTTTATGGGTAATATTTCTAAGGGATTCTCTTTATCAGTAATAGAAAGTTTATCTGTGACTTTAATTAATAGTGGAGTCACCTTTTTTTTCTGTAACGAATCAGGATTGGTATAAAAATTTGCTTTTAAAATTCTATTGATTGTTTTTTCATTTAAATCTAAATGGTATATAGGAATACGATTGGCTGCATATTCTCTTATTCCTCCCACATGTGGCCAGGCATCCGAAGTGGTAATAACTGCTTTTATCTTTTCTTTAGGGAATTGTTTTTTTATTTCATTT
>JAEUTR010000203.1 GCA_016787365.1 Bacteroidia bacterium | reverse complement strand
TATAGGATTTTATATAAAATACAACGTGAGGTAAATACCATTTAATGCCCGGTGAACCTCTGAAATTTTTATACTCCCGTGTGTTTTCAAGTTTTATTTTATAATACTTGTATTTAGAATCTTCGGAAATAATTAATTTATCTATATAATTACTGTCATTAAAAAATTTTACAGCTAATTCAATATTTTTAGAACATTTTACTGTAATTTCTCTTAATTCGTTTGGATAGTAATCACACAGAAATTCATCGCCAAAAAAATGTGGCTCATCATAAGTCCTTTCAAAACTAATACTTCTGATTGCACCTTTTTCAAGATTGTCAAAATGTACTATATGCTTTTTTTGGTCATCGAAAAATGAAGACGAACTGTTATCTTTTTGTAACTCAATATTCTCATTAGTAATGGCTTTATAATTATTGCCTTTTAGTACTAAGGTTTTTGCCTGTATATTTTTTGTTTTTACAAATGAATTTGAGTAGATGGGATACTTTTCATAAGAGATAGCATCATCTTTTAAGAGTATAGTTTCCTCTTTGTTTTTTTCGGTAATCATAATTTTTCCGTCTACTACATTAAGTTCGATATTTTTTTGCGAAGAAATACCAACCATAGAACTGTTAGGATACTTTTTTGATAAAGCATCAAACAACTCTTTATTTTGACTTAATACCGGAAATGATATTAATAGTAGAGTGAATATTAATAATAAAGTGCTTTTCACCATTATTTAATGATTTTTAGAACATAATCGTCGTAGTAAAAACATTTTAATGTTAGTTTACCCGTTGCGTCATAATATTTTGTTAAACCATGTCGGTTGTCATTTAAATAGTTGTATTCAGTTTTAATAATACCTGTATCATAGTATTCGGAATATAAACCATTAAAATCTCCATAATTAAAATTGGTTTTATTTTTTATTTTGCCATTAGGATAGTAGTTTGTGCGAGGACCATTTAAATATCCATTACTATAACTTTCTTCTGTTATTTTACCTCCTAAAGCTGAATAAAAAGTATAAGCACCTTCTTTTTGACCATTTTTTAACGTATAGTTTATGGATGGCTTTTTGTTTTTGTAAAATGCTTTTATTACCATGTTAGGATTATTAATTTCTATAGCTGGTATTAATTTTCCTGTTTCGTCTTCATAGGAATAACTTATAAGTTTATCGTCTTCGTAATTTAAAACAATTGCTATATTTCCGGCTTCGTCATATTTAGTAATCGTTCCATCCACGTCACCATATTCATAGTTTGTTTTCTGAAACGGTTTTTCATTTTCATAATAATCAATGGCTTCACCATGCAACTCTCCATTGTTATAGTTTGCGGTATATTGAACTTTGCTGTCTTTGTATACAACATATTTACCTTGTCTTTTGTCATAATCATAGTTTGACTCACGAACTATTTTTCCAAAAATGTCATAACTTTTTGACACTCCATTTTCCATATCCATGTCATATGTGGCTAAAAAGTTAGTGGTTCCGTCAGGGAAAAGTGTTGTTGATACCCCGTTGATATAATTGTTTTTTAGGTTTCTTTTTATCCAAACATTTCCATCTACATTTGGTATAGTTATAGGGCAGTTGTTGCAGCTATCATAATTAATTCTCTTAATGATATTGCCTAATGTGTCATAATAACATCTTTCAACAATACGTCCGTCATTTAAAAGTTCTGCGCGAAATAATTTACCATTACATGCAAATGTTCTTTGCCAGCCATATTGTTCGCCATTTGCATAATATCTTATTTCTGATAAAGGTCCGTTTTGATCATAATAAAACCAATATCCTTCAGCATTATCATTTACATAATAACCTTGAGTTAAAATTTTCCCATTTACAAAGTATTTAGTATACAGTCCGTCTTGCATATTATTTTTGTAAGGTGTCTCGCTTGATATCTGTCCGTTCGAGTAAAAATTCAATTCTTTATTTACTTTTTGTTCATTTTTATACTCTACCACTTCGTTTTTTAAGCCCAGATAATTGTTTGTAATTAATTCGCCTTCGATATTTTCTCCTACTAATTTTCCAATCATTCTTACGGTTCCATTTTTGTTAAATAACTCAAAATTGAATTCGTTTTTTTGTTTAGAAATTTCTTTAACTAACGTACCTGTGGAATTATAATATTTATATTGATTTACTTTATTCTTTCTGTAATAAAATTCTTCGTAAATTTTCCCGTTGGAATAAAAGTTTTTAGCAAGTCCCTCAGATTTCCCATCACTGTATCCATCTTCTTTTATCATAACACCCTCTTTATTATAATCTTTCCATACGCCATCTCTCATTCCTTTTTTATTTAATACACCTATCTGTGATAGTTTCCCATTGTCATAATAATACTTCCATTCGCCTGTAGCATAATCATTTTCATATACACCTTCAGCATAGATGGCATCTTTAGGATAATTATAATATTCTTTAGCTGGCCCTACTTTTAAGCCTTTATTAAAGATGAGTGTTTTTTTAACAGATCCGTTATCAAAATAGGCCGTATAATTACCCGCGTACAAACCTTCTTTTACAGTTGTTTTGTATCTTATTTTACCTGTTCTATAATAGCCGATTTCTTCGCCATCCAATATGTCATTTTTGTATTCGTATGTGTTTTTTATAGCACCGTTGGTATAATACAAAGTTTGTAACCCATCTAGCTTACCATCTTTATAAAACAAATGATTCATTATTTTTCCATGAGAATAATATTTAAAATATTCCCCATCTATATTATCGTTTTTAAAAGTGCAGCTTTCTTTTAAATTGCCATTGTCGTAATAATATTTCCAAGGACCGGTTCTTTCTCCTTTTTCATTGTATGCTCCTTCAGATTTTAATGTGGAAGTATTTGTAAATAAAAATTTCCAGTAACCTGTTTTTTCATTTTTTTCATTGTAATTACCTAAGGCACCAATTTCGTTATATGAATAAATTTTATAGGCTTTTTTGCTTGGATTTTCTTCTGACGTTACTTCGCTGTAATTTGTTCTAATATATTTTGTAAACCAAAGGACTAGGCTTTCCATTTTTGATTTATTACTCTTAACCCATTTATCGGCATCAGCTACATTCATTTCGGATAATATAAAATACAGGTAAGTTTCAGTATAATTTTTTGAAGCCATTTCTTTAAATAGCTTTGCGTAAAATTGGTTGTAAAAACCAGCATCTCCTGCATTGTATTCAAGTTTATCAAGAACTACCTGCAATTGTTTTAAAACTCTAAAATTTAATTTAACTTTTGATTTAAACTTATCGCTGTATGCTGCTTTTGATTTTACAATAGCCTCCAAATCCGAAAAATCATCATTATCATCTATGGGTGCAATTGGTTCAAAGTCATCATATTTTACCGCGTCATCCCCAATTTGTTCTAAAAAATCAATTACTGAACCGGCTCTTTTACTGGAGTTATCCAGTATTAAAT
>JAEUTR010000195.1 GCA_016787365.1 Bacteroidia bacterium | reverse complement strand
ATAAGTTGCATCTGATGTTGGTGCTACTACATCTGTTCCGTTTGAATAGGTATATGTACTTGCTCCTGAGGGAACCATCGTAAAGGATTGTCCTGCACATATTGATCCACTGTTTACTGTAACAGTTGGTAATGCATTAACGGTTACTGATGATACGGCTGTGTTCTCACACCCATTTGCATCTGTTCCTGTTACTGTATAAGTTGCATCTGTTGTTGGTGTTACTACATCGCTTCCACTAGAATAGGTATAAGTGCTTGCTCCTAATGGTGACATCGTAAACGATTGGCCTGTACATATTGCTCCACTGTTTACTGTAACAGTTGGTAATGCATTTACGATTACTTCAACTGTTGATGTTGCAGCACAGTTATTTGCGTCTGTTACATCCACTGTATAAACAGATGTTGTTGTTGGAGTAACTACATTAGCGTTAGTTGTTGATCCTGAAACCCAAGTATAAGTAATTGCTCCTGTTCCGCCTGTTGCGTTTGCTGTCAATGTACTTGAAGCTCCTGCACAAATTGTAGCATTATTTGCAGTTACTGATACGTTAATTGCTGTTGGTTCAGTGATTGATAATGATTGTGTTTTTGTACATCCATTATTATCTGTAACAGTGTAAGTATAAGACCCTGCCATTAATCCTGATTGTGCCGATACTGTCGCTCCATTTGATGCTAAGTAAGTATATGGGCTTGTTCCGCCTGTTGCTGTTACTGTTGCTGAACCTGAACCTCCATTACATAATATATTTGCTACTACACTTGTTGTTACAATAGCACTTGGTTGTGTAATAGTCAATCCTTGTGTTTTTGTACATCCATTATTATCTGTAACAGTGTAAGTATAAGAACCTGCCATTAATCCTGATTGTGCTGATACTGTCGCTCCATTTGATGCTAAGAAAGTATATGGGCTTGTTCCGCCTGTTGCTGTTACTGTTGCTGAACCAGAACCACCATTACATAACACATTAGTTACTGCGCTTGTAGTTACAATAGCACTTGGTTGCGTAATAGTTAATCCTTGAGTTTTTATACATCCATTATTGTCTGTTACAGTATAAGTGTAAGTGCCAGGCATTAAGTTTGATTGTGCTGATAATGTAGACCCGTTTGATGCTAAATAACTATATGGGCTTGTTCCGCCTGTTGCTGTTACTGTTGCTGAACCATTAGTACCTCCATTACAAGAAACATTTGTTACACTTGATGTCACTGAAGGTAATGAATTTACGGTTACCGATGCTACTGCTGTATTTGTGCAACCTGTTAAAGTATTTGTTCCTGTAACAGTATATACATTTGTTACTGTTGGTGTAAATGCTACTGCATTTACTACTCCTCCCGTCCAAACATATATATTTGCTCCTGTTCCACTTAATGTAGTTGAATTAGCTAAACAAATAACAGAGTTAGTTACTGTTGAACCTACTGTAATTGCTAAGTTGGCAGGTGTTACTGACCCTGATGTAACTCCTCCTGGTGCAACCCAATTTGATGTAGCTCCAGATAAACTCATATTTGTAAGAGTACCTGTGTTAGTAGCTGCCGCATCTGTTAAGGTTGTGATACTAGCGTTTGACTGACCATCAAATCCTTGATTAAAATGATAATTTGCTAATAATCCAGTTGCTGTTGTTGCTATCTCGCAGTTTTTATAAGTGTTAATTTCACATTGTGTACGAACCACATTCCAAACACGCACTTCGTCAATGTTTCCTGTAAAGTTCTCACCGCCAGTATTAGCGCCTATCCATACATTACCTGCAGTTCCAAGTGTTGAGATTGCTGGTGTAGTTGTTCCCGATAATACTCCGTTTACATAAATACTTGCCACTGTTCCATTCCATGTTGCAGCAACATGTTGCCATACATTTAAAGTTGGAGTAGCTGCTGATGTTGTTTGATACCAAGAGGTTCCGTTTCCTACCCAAAATTCATAATTTAAAGTTCCTTGTCTTCTTAACAATATCTGTAAATTAGCAGAACCAGTAGCATAGTTTCCAACTATACATCCTAATCCTGATAAACTTGTTGGTTTTACCCATGCTTCAACAGACACTTTTGTGCCTCCTGATAAGCTTGTTGTAATTCCATTTCCAAGATTTACTCTGTCGTCAGTACCATCAAAATTTAAAGCTGCGCCTGGTGTACAGTTGTTAACTGTTACTGAAGTCACTGCAGAATTAGTACAGCCTGTTAATGTATTTGTTCCGGTTACAGTGTATGTATTTGTTACTGTTGGTGTAAATGCTATAGCATTTATTACCCCACCTGTCCAGGCATATGTATTTGCTCCAGTACCACTTAATGTAGTTGAATTTCCATTACAAATTACAGAGCTCGATACAGTCGCTTCAACTGTAATAGAAAGATTTGCTGGTGTTGTTGAACCAGTTACTACTGCACCTGGCGCAACCCAATTAGAAGTTGAACCACTTAATGCAAAATTTGTAAGTGCTCCATTACGAGAGTTCCCTGATAAATCGTTTAAAACTGTAACTGTTGAATTAGAGGCAGCATCAAATCCTTGATTAAAATGATAATTTACCATTAAACCTGTAGCAGTGGTTGGAATTTCACAATTTTTGTAAGTATTAATTTCGCATTGCGTTCTGGCTACATTCCAAATACGTACTTCATCCATATTACCATTAAAATATTTATTACTTGGCGAAGTATTTGAATATCCTAATAAAATTTTTGTGTTCCAATTAAACGATGAGGCAGAAGCTGTTCCGCTTGCTTTTAATACCCCATCCACATATAGTCTTTGTCCTCCAACTGATGCTCCAACAACATGTGCTACGTGATGCCAGTTGCCATCTGCATAATTAGTTCCTGAAGTAGTTATCGTTTCAGCAGATCCTCCTAGCCAGACATATGCATTAATGTTACCACTTGTTAAATATAAATCTCTATCAAATCCGCCAGGTGTTGGATTAACATCAGTGACTGAAAAAAGCCCTTGATTAGCTTGGCTTGTTTTAAACCAAAACTCGTGTGTAATATTAGTCCCTGTTTCTGCGAATGAAATTGATACGTAATCATTAGCTCCATCGAAATTAAGAGCTGAAGCCGGTGTACAACTATTAGCCACCACATTGACTGTTGTAGAATTGTTACAGTTATTAGCATCTGAAACATTAACGGTAAATGTTGTTGGTATAGTTGGACTAACAACATAAGTATTATTCGTAGGTCCGCCAACCCATGTATATGTAATTGTTCCTGTACCACCACTTGCATTAGCTATTAATGTACTCGATGACCCCGAACATATAGTTGAATTATTTGCTGACGCAGAAAGTGAAATGGCAGTTGGTTGAGAAACAGTAACCGTGTTTGTTGCTTTACAACCATTTGCATCAGTAACTGTACATGTTCTTACACCTGCATTTAAACCAGTGATAACAGAATTTGTTTGAGCAGAACTCCACAAATAGGTATATGCAGTTGTTCCACCACTTGCTGTAATTGTTGAGGAGCCAGTTGAAGCTCCATTACATAATACATTTGAAACAGCTGTTGTTGTGGCAAGTGCAGACGGCTGTGTAATAGAAACCGTTTGAGAAGCAGTTACGCCACAACTATTTGTTATAGCACAAGTATAGTTACCTGCACTTAACCCAGAAGCATTAGCAGAGCTCCCACCACTAGGAGACCACGTGTATGAAAAAGGACTTCCGCCACTTACTGAAACGGTAGCAGTTCCTGTACTTCCTCCATTACAAAGTACATTAGTTTTACCAGCTAATGATATTGTTGGAGTAGGACAAGATGCTGGCAACGTTGTATAAGCATACCACATTTCACGCTGATTAGCTGCCCCACAACTACCTCCCGCTGGTAATCTATCGAAAAGAGTAACAAGTGCTCCTGAATTATTAGTTGCAAGAGAAAAATATCTTGCAACATTAGTATTACCATCAACATATACATTTACGCCAGTAGTCCAAGCTGCATCCGCAGACATTTTCCGAGCAAAAGAATAAGTGCTTGTTGAAGCAGTTGCTTTATATCCTAAAATTTTATCTCCATTATCGTTCATGAAAAAAGCATGTGTATTAATTGCCCCAACAAGTCCAGCTCCAATTGGATTGTTTGCCCATGAACCACTGGCATTTGTAACTTCGGTAATAGCACCAGTGCTTGATCGATTAATAATTGTAATTACACTTGTTGCCGATGATTGAATAGACACCGCAGTAGAAGCAGCTGCCCCCGTAGTCCCTGCTAAAACGGTAGTAGTAGTCCATACTCCCGAAGGAGGCTTAACCGAATAACACAAGCTCCCATCTGTTCCGCTACCATTAGTTTCTCTAACAAAAGCAACGTTAAGATTTCCGTTAGGTGAAATCACAAAATCTGGAGCAGTAATTTCATTACTCAAGCCTGTCGTATTAGCTACAACTGTTTCAAATTGCCAGCCACTGGCATTTTTCCATCTGTGTTCTATCGCATAATATCTATCAACACTTCCATTAACATCATAATATTTATAAATTACATGAGGATAACCACTAGCATCAAGATCTATAGTTGGATCATCAACGTTAAGCCATCCATTTGGATCGCTCAATGCTTGAAGCTCTGTAAATGTCCAGCTAGACCCATTAGCGCTGTAACCATAAGCTATACCTCTTCTTTGCCCACAACAAGCAGCGTTCTCAGTTGCCTGAAATACCACATGGTACCCACCGCTAGCGTCTATAACCATAGACACGTCATCACTTGGGTAATCAAAAACTGTTTGAGCTGATAATGGAGTCATATCAAACGTAGAAATTTGGGTCCATGAATTTGTTCCAGAATTCCACTTCAATATATAATACTGAGAATTGTTATTTGTCTGAGATCCATCTCGCCAAAAAGCAAAAATTTCGCCAGCACTATTAGTTGTCATACAATTCATCAAATTAGTACAACCGTCACCTGTTTGCAAAAAAGCACTCGTAAACGTTTGAGAATTAGCCTTAAAAGCTATTACGCAAAAAACGGAAACTAAGCATAAATAATAAGTTATTTTTTTCATATCTAAATTTTTAAAAATCAATTTATAAGCAAAAAAAAAGAATATTTAACAGTTCACCAAATAAAACTGGTGTTATTTTCACTTAGAGTTAAATTTAAAGTTATGACAAATTCAACTTAACAATTAATGCTATAAATAAAATCAGAATTTTTATCCGTAAATTTACGTCCCATGGAAACAATCAAATTAAATACCATCGAAGAGGCCGTTGCTGATATTAAAGCAGGGAAAGTTATTATTGTTGTAGATGATGAAGATAGAGAGAACGAAGGCGATTTTTTAACTGCTGCTCGTAATGTAACACCTGAGGTTATCAACTTTATGGCAACACACGGGCGTGGTTTAATTTGCGCAGCTGTTACTCAAGAAAAAGCAAAAGATTTGAAATTGGAATTAATGGTTTCGTCTAACACGGCTTTGCACGAAACCGCTTTTACTGTCTCTATTGATTTATTAGGTTACGGTTGCACAACGGGTATTTCTGCTTCTGATCGTTCAAAAACGGTTCAGGCATTAATTGATCCGAACATGAAAGCTTCAGATTTTGGAAGACCAGGACATATTTTTCCATTAATTGCAAAAACAGGTGGCGTATTACGCCGCACAGGGCATACTGAAGCAACCATTGATTTTGCACGCTTAGCAGGCTTTGAGCCATGCGGTGCTTTAGTAGAAATTATGAACGAAGATGGCACGATGGCTCGTTTACCGGATTTAGTTCAAATTGCAAAAAAACACGATTTAAAAATTGTGACGATAAAAGATTTAATTTCTTACCGTTTAAGTAAAGAAAGTATTGTCACTCGTCAGGTAGAAGTTGATATGCCAACTCAATGGGGCGATTTTAAATTAATTGCTTACAAAGTTGACACGAATGGCGAAGAGCATATGGCCTTAGTAAAAGGCGAATGGAAAAAAGACGAGCCCGTTTTAGTTCGTGTACATTCATCTTGCGTTACTGGCGATATTTTTGGTTCTTGCCGTTGCGATTGTGGACCACAATTACACAAAGCCATGGAGCTGATTGAAAAAGAAGGAAAAGGTGCCATTGTATATATGAACCAAGAAGGCCGAGGCATTGGCTTATTAAATAAATTAAAAGCTTACAAATTACAAGAACAAGGCCGTGATACCGTTGAAGCCAATTTAGAATTAGGGTTTAAAATGGACGAACGTGATTACGGTGTTGGCGCACAAATTATCAGAGATTTAGGTATTAGTAAAATGAAATTAATATCTAATAATCCTGTGAAACGTGTTGGTTTAATTGGTTATGGTTTAGAGGTGGTAGAGAATGTTCCTATTATCATTCCTTCAAACCCTCATAACGAAAAATATATGCAGACCAAGAAAAACAAAATGGGGCATAGTATCTAGTATTGATGTACTAACATCTCAACTATTCTTTGTATCTTCATTATAGCAATAAAACTGTTTATAGATGAATTTTCGTTTACTATTTACCTCTTTTATATTCCTCTTTATAGGTTATTCAAAAGCTCAAGTCTTTCCTTATCTTAATGCATCAACTGGCAATCAAGAACAATATATCATAGACAAGGATACTAACCTATATATGTATCATGAAAGTTATATAGAAAAATTAGATAAAAACTTTAATCCTATATGGATAAAAACATACCCGAATTTATTCTTTCATAATCTTTTACTTTCAAAAACAGGGAGTTTATACTTTATTTCTAAAAATCCATCAAATGAGAATCTTAATGTTTTTGGGAAAATAAATCCCACTGGTAGTATTGATTGGTGTAAAATAATAGATACTGCCTTGGTAATTTTTCCCGATGAAAGCAATAAGTCGTCAATGATTTCTTTCTACAAATTAATTTTAGATAGAAATAATAATTTAATAATTTCCGGAAGTGCTCAAACAAGGTTACAATCATACGATAATGTTAGTGGTTTATTTTTAAAGGTAGATACCAACGGCAACTCCCTTACCTTCAAAAATTTCTTTTTTAAACTTAGTACGTTCTCATTCCTAGATAATTTCACCGTACTTGATGACTCTTTGGGAACATATAGATTTATTTTTGATTTTAATGATTTTGAATCTGGAAATTCATTTTTTTTAAATTATGATGAAAATAATGATACTGTAATAAAGTCAAAAAAATTTACACATTTTGGACACCTATCGTACAATATAGGTTCTATGTTTTCAAAATCGAAAATAAATAAAGATTTCACTTATGCTGTAACCGAGTATAGCGATGAATTTAGTAGTTCCTCTCAACACAATTTTTTAATATCTAAATTCTACAAATACAGGACGCTTTGGAGTATGAAATTTAATTTTTATGCGAACGCCAGACTTATTATTAAAAATATAGATGAAGACGAAAATGGAAATATAATATTTATTATTAAAGAACCAGGATGGGCTTATAATTATACAAGTACATGTTTTAAAATAAACTTTAGTGATTCTATACTTACACAAAAAATATTAATATCCAATGTGCTCTCACCTCTAAATCAAAATCTATACCCACATGAAAAAATTCATGCATTTCCTGGAAAAAAATATTTTTACGATGTATATCAAAATTCTTCTCTGCCAAATCCATTAAATGTAAATTTTTTAGACTCTACTTTAAGTAACAATTGTAATGGGGGAAAAACTTATAATACTCTAAAAAATGGCTTCTCTAATAGTAATTTTAATTACTTTGACGTTGGCACTATAAATATATATAATGAATATTTTATCACTCAACCAAGTAGTGACGTTTCTAGTTTTATTATTAATCCAAATTATTGCTTAATACTCAATGAACAAGAATTACAAAAAAATTCAAACTCAATAGAAATTTTTCCAAATCCGACTAATCAATTATTATATATTAAATCTAAAACAGATGACGTAATTATCCAATCCAAAGTATATGATATTTATGGGAATGAATTATTAATTGATTTCAATCCTGACATAGATGTTTCCAATTTAAATGCAGGCATTTACTTTATTAAAGTAAAAACCGACAAAGGAGAATTTATACAAAAATTTATCAAAGAATAGTATCTTTACCTCATGTCAACAGATTACCGCAGCGGCGAATTATTACTCATTAACAAACCATACACTTGGTCGTCGTTTCAGGCTGTCAATAAATTAAAGCATGCACTTAAAAAACATCCATCTTTATTGTTAGATGGTAAATTGGTTCATTTAAAAATTGGACATGCGGGCACTTTAGATCCATTGGCTACCGGTTTATTAATTATTTGTACCGGCAAAAAAACTAAAGACATTTCTTCGTTTCAGGATTTACCCAAAGAATATACGGGCACTTTTTTTATAGGTGCTACAACACCTTGCTACGATAAAGAAAAAGAAGTTGATGAAACATTTCCTACAGAACATATTACGAAAGAACTCGTTTACGAAACCGCTAAATCTTTTATTGGTAAACAAGAGCAAGTGCCGCCAATGT
>JAEUTR010000126.1 GCA_016787365.1 Bacteroidia bacterium | reverse complement strand
TGTTTGATTGGCTTTTACATGTGCATCATATTCTTCTAAGGTAAATGCTTTAGCTTCTGTATTTTTTACTAAAGCAAATTTCACTGCTTTTTCATAAAATTTCTCGTCGCTAATCATTCCGTATTGAACAAAAATTTTCACATCATCCCATTTTGCTTCAAAATCAGGACGTTCTTTTTTGAAAATCTCTTCTAATTTATCCGCTACTTTTTTAGTGATGTGTGCTGATATTTTTTTTACGTTTCCATCTGCTTGTAAATAACTACGACTCACATTTAATGGAATATCCGGACTATCAATTACACCACGTAACATCGTTAAAAAATCAGGAACAATATTCTCTACGTTATCAGTCACAAACACTTGGTTGCTGTATAATTGAATACGGTCTTTAGGTGCTTCGAATTTGTTAGATAATTTAGGGAAGTATAAAATACCTGTTAAGTTAAATGGATAATCTACATTTAAATGGATATGAAATAATGGCTCTTCAAATTGCATCGGATACAATTCGCGATAGAAGGCCTTATAATCTTCGTCTTTTAAATCGGCAGGTTTTTTTACCCAAGCCGGAACCGGATTATTTATAATATTTTCAACTTCAATTTCTTTTTCTTTCTCAATTCCTTTTTCATCTTTTTCGCCTGAAGGAATCCAGTCTTTTTTAGTTCCAAAAACAATTTCAACCGGTAAAAATTTACAATATTTTTTTAGTAAACCTTCAATTTTACTATTTTCTAAAAACTCTAAACTGTCTTCGGCAACATGTAAAACAATTTCTGTTCCTCTGTCAGTTTTTGTTGTAATTTCTTCAATGGTATATTCAGGACTTCCATCACATTCCCAACGAACTGCTTTGCTTCCTTCTTTGTGTGATAAGGAGAAAATTTCTACTTTTTGCGCTACCATAAAGGCAGAATAAAAACCTAAACCAAAGTGACCAATTACTACATTTTTGTCAACTTTATCTTTGTATTTGGTTACAAATTCTTCGGCACCACTAAAGGCAATTTGTGTAATGTATTTTTCAATTTCTTCGGCTGTCATACCAATACCTTTATCTTTAATGGTAATGGTTTTAGCTGCTTTATCAACTTTGACTTCAATTTTTAAATCACCTAATTCGCCTTTGGCTTCACCCATAGATGATAGGGCTTTTAATTTTTGAGTAGCATCGGTCGCGTTACTTACTAATTCGCGTAAAAAGATTTCATTATCGCTGTAAAGAAACTTTTTAATAATTGGGAAAATGTTTTCGGTTTGTACGTTAATTTTTCCAGTGCTCATGTTTAATATATTTTAGGTTATAAGTTAAAATTTTCCGCCTTTTATAGTCAAAGGTTGTACCAATAGGGCGAAAGGTGACAAAATGACAATTTTTACATATATTTACTTCATGCGAAACTTTACGATATTATTTCTAGTCTTATCCATTTTTGGATATGCTCAAAATCCAAAAAATAACGCAAGAACAGTCAGTATAGCAACGTATACCGTATGTAATCCTGATAGTAGTGGGCTATTTCGGATAATGTATAACGATGTATATAATGTTTATGGACTATATAAATATTATAGACTAAATTATTATTACAATTCTAATAATAAGAATTCGTGGGGTTTTTCGCAAAGGAGTGCTATGAATGCGAACGATACAATATGGACTAACGACACAAAGTGGACTAACACATATGATTCTAATAATAATCTAATTGATTCTGTGACTCAATATTGGAATGCGAGTGGGAACTATTGGGCAGATAGTGTTAACCGTACCGTATATGTGTATGATTTTAATCAGCATTTAATTTCAGTGACTAATCAAGTGAAAAACAATGCATGGATTAATTCTGATAGAAAATTATTTGTGTATAATTCGGCAAATTTATTACAATCATCCATATACCAAAACTGGTATTACGCGCAGAATAGATGGTTTAGTTATGATTCTTTACAGTGTATGTATGATGCTAATAATCGGTTGACAAATAAATATTATTATATAAATACTTCTGACCCTGTAGTTGTTTGGAATTATTACGCAAAGGATACGATTCATTATAATTCGTCTAATGCTCCAATTTACCTTCTAAAAGTAAGAGATGGGGGCGGGGGTCCTTGGGTTATTGCAAAGCAAATTAATTGGACTTATGATTCCGGCGGTCGCATTTTATCAAGAATTTGTAATGGAACTAATTCAGTGAATTCATGGGAAAGCGATTCTAATGATTCTTATGCTTACGATATTAATGGTAAGCAGATACTTCTGGGTTCGGGTGGGTATACATATTTTAGTAATTGTATTGCAGCAAGTTTAGATGAAAAAAATATAAACTTTGATTTTTCTATTTTTCCAAACCCATCCAATTCAGCCCTCACAATTACTTCAACAGTGGATTACTCAAGCATTAAAATCATCAATTCAATTGGGAAAACGGTTGCAAATTTTAAAGATGAGCCAAATGTAATTTCAGTTTCAGATTTGTCAAATGGTATCTATTTAATTCAGTTGTTGGATAAAAAAGGGAATCCTCTTAAAACTGAGAAGTTTATAAAGGAATAACTGACCTCTTTCTACACGCCGAAAATCAAAAGCCCTCTCAATCATTGATTAAGAGGGCTTTTTGTTGTCCGACTAGGGCTCGAACCTAGACTCTACTGAACCAAAATCAGTCGTGTTGCCAGTTACACCATCGGACAATCTGAACTTATCTAAAAGTTCGGGCGACAAAAATAGTAAAATATCTTCATTTACAAAAAATTCATAAAAAAAAACTTTCATTCTGATTAACTGCCTTTTTTAGTTAAATTCGCATCTTATAGCTTTTTAAAATAAAAATATGCAGTTTAAAAAATTAAACAACATTATTGGCTGGATTGTTTTCGCCATTGCAACATTTACGTATGTTTCTACAATTGAGCCAACAGCCAGCTTTTGGGATTGTGGAGAGTATATCGCCTGTGCTTATAAGTTAGAAGTTGGTCATCCTCCGGGAGCACCGTTTTTCTTGTTAGTTGGTCGTTTCTTTGCTTTAATGGCAGGAGGTGATCCGGCAATGGCTGGTAAGATGATTAACATCATGTCGGCTTTATGCAGTTCATTTACTATTTTGTTTTTATTCTGGACTATTACTCGTATTGGAATTAAAGCTATTGTGAAAAAAGGTGAAGAGTTTACTTCTGCCAAACAATGGGCAGTTTTAGGAGCAGGTATTGTTGGAGGTTTAGCTTATACTTTTTCTGATTCATTTTGGTTTTCGGCCGTTGAGGGTGAGGTTTACGCTATGTCATCTTTCTTTACAGCTTTAGTATTCTGGGCAATTTTAAAATGGGAAGAAGAAGATACAACAAATCCTGTAAGCGCGATGCGTTGGCTAGTTGTAATTGCTTATTTAATGGGATTATCAATCGGTGTCCATTTATTAAACTTGCTTGCTATTCCGGCAATTTGTTTTATTTATTATTTCAAAAAATATCCTTTTACTTGGAAATCATTTTTCATTACCGGTATTATTTCATTGATTTTATTAGGCGGTATTCAAAACATCATGATTCCTAAAATTGTGAAGTTTGCTGCCGATTACGAAATTTTCTTCGTAAATAAATTAGGTATGGGCTTTAACATTGGTTCTGCATTTTATTTTGTGGTATTATTTGCAGCACTTACTGGTTTAATTTTATATACCGTTAAAAAGAAAGAGTCTTATTACAAATTTGGTTTTTATACCGCTATTTTATTTGTTGGTATTGCTGTTATTTCCGGAAATGGAATAGGCGCGATGTTTACACGTGCTTTGGTTTTAGGTGGGTTGTTATACGGAATCAATTACTTAAAATCTAAAAACATCAATACCTTAAATGTAATTTTAGTAAGTTTTACTACTTTGATTATTGGGTATTCATCATTCTTTATTTTAATTATCCGTTCTCAGGCAAATCCTCCAATGGATGAAAATGATCCTGAGAATGCCATTACGATGTTGTCTTATCTAAATCGTGAGCAATATGGTGATTGGCCTTTAACCTACGGACAATACTATAACGCGCCAACAGATAATTCTAACTTTAAAGATGGAGAACCTGTTTATGCAAAAGATGAGGCTTCGAAAAAATATAAAATTGTAGATGATAGAAAAAAATCTATTCCTGCATATCAAAAAGAATATTGTACTCCTTTCCCTCGTATGTGGAGTCAGCAAGGTAATCATGAAGCTGCATACCGTTATTGGGGAGATGTTCAAAGTCATCACAAAACAAAACAAGTGATGAATGAACAAACTGGACAAATGGAAGAAGTTCAGATTCCTACTTTTTGGGCTAACATGACTTATTTTGTAAGCTATCAGATAAAATACATGTATTTAAGATATTTTGCATGGAATTTTATTGGTCGCCAAAATGACATTCAGGGATTAAATGGTAATCCGTTGGAAGGAAACTGGAAAACCGGTATTAAAGGCTTTGATGATTTTATATTAGATAGTGATACATCTTTTGTTCCTCACTCGGCTTCCAATAATATGGCAAGTAATTCGTTTTATGCGTTACCGTTTATTTTGGGATTGTTAGGATTTTTCTTTCACTTAAAAAATAATAAAAACGATATGTGGGTTGTAACCTTGTTGTTTTTATTAAATGGAGTGGCAGTAGTATTTTACTTGAATCAATATCCGTATCAACCCCGTGAGCGTGATTATGCATATGTCGCCTCCTTTTATGCCTTTGCCATATTTATTGGGTTAGGGGTATTGTTTTTATTTGATTTGCTGAGCAATAAAACCAATGCTAAAACAGCATCTGTTTTGGCAACTATTGTTGGTTTAATTATTCCAACATTAATGGCAGCAGAAGGTTGGGATGATCATAACCGTTCGAAAAGAACCATGAGCAGGGATTTTGCAGTGAACTATTTAAATACTTGCGCACCTAATGCTATTTTATTTACAAATGGAGATAATGATACATTCCCTCTTTGGTATGCTCAAGAAGTAGAAGGTATTAGAACGGATGTGCGCGTAGTAAATTTAAGTTTATTACAAACAGACTGGTATATTAACCAAATGCGTCGTGCTGCTTATGAATCAGCGCCGGTGCCATTTACTATTCCTCCTGATAAATACACGCAAAGTAAACGTGAGGTTGTTTATATTATGGATAAAGGGGCAGGACCAATGAGTTTGAAAAAAGCCATTGATTTTGCGGTGTCTGATGATTTGGAAAATAAATTGGACTATGGCAGTAAGCCATTGGATTATTTTCCTTCAAAAACTTTTTATGTGCCTGTTGATTCAGCTAAAGTTATGAGAGAGAAAGTAATTGCTGTAAAAGATACTGCACGTTTAGCAAAAACTATGAAATGGACAATTAACCGCCAGTACTTAACTAAAAATGATTTAATGGTATTGGATTTAATTGCCCATAACGACTGGAAACGTCCAATTTACTTTGCTGTAACTACAGGCTCAGAAGCCTATTTGGGATTAGAAGAATATTTTCAGTTGGAAGGTTTAGCATATCGCTTAACACCAATTAAAAACACTGAAAATGAAATGGCTCAGGGTGGACGTGTAAATACGGATATTATGTATGACAATATCATGAATAAATTTGCCTGGGGTGGTTTGGATAAATCAGGTGTGAGTTTAGATGAAAACTGTACGCGTATGGCATCTAATATGCGTATGCAAATGGCAACTTTAGCTGGAGCATTAATTAACAAAGGACAAAAACAAAAAGCTGAAAAAGTATTGGATTTGTGCTTAGAAAAAATGCCTGACGAAAATGTTCGTTATGAAGCAACACTTTATACAATTATTGCCGGATACTATCAGATTGGTAATATGAAAAAAGCTACTGCGTTATCTACTAGGTTATTTGATATATACGAAAGTGATTTAAGAGTATATAAAGCTCAGAAATCAGTGCATCGCGCATCATTTAATAGAGAAATGAATCAGGCAAAAGAAATTATGCGCCGTTTAGTGATGTTAGCCGAACAATTTAAGCAAGAAGAACATTCTAAAGAATTAATGAAACGTTTAACGGCAAGTGTTCCCATGGAGGAATTAATGCCCGAAGAGGAACAGCAAGCGCAACCCATGCCGCAAGGTGGTATGTAGTTAAAAAATTAAAGCGCTTACAACTGTAAGCGCTTTTTTTATAACCAATAATTACAATAATGAGTCAAATTATTTTTCCAACATATAGAAAGTATAAGAACAACAAAAACTTTTTTAAAATCATTAATGAAAATGAATTTGAAGAAATTAGTTTTATTGGATCAAAAGTAATTGTAACAAATCACCTTGCTAAAATTTTACCGGATAGAAATTTAATAACCGATTTATTACATGATATTGGTAATACATCAGAGCTATCAACCAAAGAAGAATACGAATCATATTTAAATAAATAGTAATGTTAGGCTGAGCGTAGTCGAAGTCTTTTAATCAATAAAAACATATGAATAAAATAGCAATCATAGGATGTGGAAATATGGGACTCATATATGCCAATTCCTTTTTACGATATAAAATAGTAACGAAAGAAAATTTATTATTAGTAGAAAAAAATATAGATAGACAACAAAGTTTGTCGGCCATGAATATTGGTAAAGTTGTAACAACGGATGATACATCCATTTCACAATGTAACATTGTTATATTGGCTGTAAAACCGCAAGATTTTAAAGAATTATCTCAAAGTTTAAAAGAAGTAATTAATCCAACTTGTGTAGTTTTATCTATCATGGCGGGTACAGAAATTTCTTTTATTCAGTCGTCTTTAAATCACCAATTTATTGTACGTGCTATGCCAAATCTTCCGGTAGAAATTAGCATGGGAATGACTGCTTTTACTGCTTCCGAAAATTTATCGCATGATAAAATTATGTTGGTAGAAAATTTATTATCTACCACAGGAAGAACTTTATATTTAAAGGAAGAACATCAATTGAATGCTGTTACAGCATTAAGTGGTAGTGGCCCGGCGTACTTTTTCTATTTTATGAAACATTTGGTTGATGCAGGAGTAAAGATGGGATTGGATGAACATGTATCGTCTATACTTGCTAAACAAACGATGCTGGGATCGTTTCATTTAATTAATAATGGACAAAAAACCTTAGATGAATATATTACTTCAGTAGCTTCAAAAGGAGGAACAACGGAAGCGGCTTTGAAAACCTTTAACGAAAACCATATGGGTGA
>JAEUTR010000070.1 GCA_016787365.1 Bacteroidia bacterium | reverse complement strand
GTAGAAAAGCATAAAAAACAATAATTACAAAGTCTACTGTCCAAGCTAAAATCCTATTAATGAGCTGTTTTTTCATATACTTACTGGTAACGGTTTGCAGCTAGAACTTGTGCGGTTTTGGAACACTCGTCTACCGAAACGTTTAAATAAAGATACGATGTTTCTAGGCATTTGCAAAATGAAAATACGTTTCGCGAAGCGGCTTTGTTTGCAAATGCCGAAGCCGAATGCTCAAATTAAATTTAGGTACTGTTATAGCCAGTGCTTTTTCTTTGTCATTTTTGAGATATAATAAACTCAACACGTCTATTTTTCTGACGCCCTTCGTCTGTGTCGTTGTTAGAGATTGGTACTGAGCTGCCTTTACCAACATATGTTATTCGGGATTCATTTATACCTTTTGATTTTAAGTAATCTGTTACTGCTTTTGCTCTGTCTTCAGAAAGAAACTTGTTTTGAGGTTCATTACCTGTATTGTCTGTATGGCCACTAATTTCTATAGTTGTATTAGGTGTGTCAATTAGATATTTAGATAGTTTGTCTAATTCTGTATTTGATGAAGGAAGTAATTCGCTCTCATTTGTTTTAAAATAGATATTATTTAAAACTATTTTTTTGCCAAATTCAAATTCAGTTTTATCTGGTGTATTAGTCTCCTGAATAATAACTTTTTCAACTGTGTCTTTTTTATTAATAGGAGTTACCGAAATATCATCAACGTAATAGTGGCAGATTATTTTTCGCTTATCGTCAGATGGGTCGTAATTGAAGTGCCCGAAAGTTAAAACAACTTCGTCGCCGGTTGCTTTATATATCGCGGATAATTTTACCCAATCTTTTTTATTTTTATACCCTTTGGGGTTTGAAAAAATAATTTGTGGTTTAACTGAAATTCCTTTATTTGTAATTCCCCATATTTTTTTACTTGAAAACAAAATTCCAAATTCTTTTATTGAGCCAATAGACCTTTCCGCTTTACAGATGTATAACTCCACTAAATACTCTTGGTCTTTTTTTAAAGGCTCGATCAATTTTGCTTCTAAATACTCCAAAAACTTTGTTCTAGTACAAATACCTGCGTAAGCATATCCTGAATGCGGTTCTTGTCTGCCAAAATGGTTTTTAGGTGTACCCACAGCTTTTGATGCTGATTGATGATAATAGTCCGAGCCGAACTTCGGAGGAATCCAGTCTTTTGCTTTAACTATACTGTTGTCTGTTTTTACAGGCAATTTGGTAAACAATTCAAAACTAGGATTTGGTACTAGATTTTGTGAGGTCAATTTAAATGAGAGGTAAATAAAAAGTGGTAAATAAGTCTTCATATAGTTGTCTATAATGTCAGACTGATAAAAAGTTACAAAAAAATGATTATTTTTCTGCTAAGGCGTCTACAAGCATTGGCTATAACGTTTTTGCGGTTTGCAATCGGCGGCGTTTGAAACCGAGTCTTGCCGAAACGCTTATAACAAAAATAAATGTTTAGTAGACTTTTGCAAAGCGAAAATAACTTCCGCCGTCAGCGGGCAAAAGCCTTTGCAAAAGCTTTGGTGTCTGTGCCGATGTTGCAAACCGTGTGTTATAGGTTGCCAACCACACACAGTTTCATTTAGTTGTCTACTAGGTCGATTAAATACTCAAAGTTTATTTCGTGGTGTTTCGCTAATAAGTCATTAAGTCTTCGTTGGTCTGGCTGTTGTCTATGAAGTTGCTTAAACCATTTTTCAATAGCCCAACCCCATTCTTCTTGTTGTCTTTCATATTGAACAACTAAGTTGTCGCTGGGAAGCAAGACTAAGTCTTTAGCTTTAATAAACTCTTGTGTCTTGTCATAAACAAAGGAAATGCTTTTTTCCGAGTAACCCATTTTCGCATAATGGTCGATAAAGGATTGTTTGGACTTAAGCATCCTGTCTGCTGGAGAGTTTTTAATTTTTTCTTTCCACTCTTTGTGTGCTTTTAGCAAATTATAAAAAAAGAGTCCAATTATAGCTGCAATTGCAATTATCACTATGATTGAAAATGTAATTATTCGTGAGGTCACTTTTTTTGTCTAAGATTGTTTTCTGTCCTGGTTGGTTACCTATAACGGCTGGCAGCTAGAACTTGTGCGGCTCAGGGAATTGTCAACCGAATATTAATAACAAAGATAAAATGTTTCTACGCATTTGCAATGCAAAATGATTGTCTTTCGCGGAGCGACCGCTTTTGCAAAAGCTTTGATATCCGCATTACTGGGAGGTACTGTTAGCGTTCTGGCAGTTATGTCAGTTCCAAATTTCGTTCATTTCTGTCAGTATCATTGGTTTATCATCAGTAACCACAATAGTGTGTTCGTGTTGTGCCATAAACCCACCTTTGTTTCCAACCATTGTCCAACCGTCATTAAGTGTTTCTGCATAGGTTGAAGTTGTTGTGATAAATGTTTCAATGGCAACAACAGAATTTTTCTTAAATCTTTTCAAATTAAAACGGTCTTTGTAATTCGCGATTTCGCTTGGTTCTTCGTGAAGGTTTCTGCCAATTCCATGTCCTGTAAGGTTTTTGATTACTTTGTAACCACGTTTTTTTGCTTCCGTTTCGATAAGATGGCCTATGTCTGAGATACGAACTCCACCTTTTATGTTATAGATTGCTTTGTGTAAAATTTGTTTTGAAGCGTCTATGAGTTTTTGATGTTGGTTAATATCTTCGCCAAGCACAAATGAGCCACCATTATCTGACCAAAAGCCATTAAGTTCAGCTGAAACATCTACATTAATCAAATCGCCTTCTTTTAGAATTTTGTTTTGGGATGGAATACCATGACAGAACTCATTGTTTACGCTAATACAAGTCCAACCTGGAAACTTGTAAGTCATAAATGGTGCCGAGTTTGCACCAAAATCTTTTAAAACACTTGCACCAAAGTCATCTAGCTCTTTGGTTGACATACCAGGTTTGACATAATTTTTCATTTCTTTCAAAGTATAAGCAACAACCTCACTTACCTTTTTCATTCCGATTAATTCAGATTCTTTTGTTATAGACATAATAATATAGTTTATGTTGTCGTCTTTTGTTAAGCGTTTATGTTTCTTCTACTTATAGCATATTTATAATGAAGTTGTGTTAGTCCTTTTTCAAAAGATTTTACCGAAACAAGTTCTAATTTTTGTTCAGGTCTGTCATCTTTGAATAGTTTTGTCCCATTACCCACTAGGATTGGTATAACGGAAATAATAAACTCGTCAATGAGGTTTTCTTTTAGAAGTTTGTTTACTATTTCCGCTCCACCATCACAGAATATATTTTTTCCATTTTCTGATTTAAGTTTGTCAACAAGCGTTTTAAGGTCGCCTGTATAAAACTTTACAGAACCTATATTTGGTCTTGGTGTCCTTGTGATAATGTAAGCGTCTTTGTCTGCATGTGGAAAGTCAAAACCCATAGATATTACTTTGTCATAAGTTTTGCGTCCAACAATAACTGCGTCTACAGTTTTTACAAAGTCCGCATAGCCATAGTCTTGTCCTTCTTGTTCTACAATTGAAAGAAAACCAAGGTCGTCATTTGGTTTAGCAATGTAGCCGTCTAAACTTGTTGCGATATAAAGGATTAATTTTCTCATAAAATTTTGTTTTTCGGCAAAGATCGTTACTCAGATGAACCGAAAATTGTATAAAATTTACGTTTTAAAAATTCTATTACGAAATTCTTTTGGGGTTAATCCAGTATGTTCTTTAAAAACCTTAATAAAGTGAGCTTGGTCATAAAAGCCTTGGTTATATGCTAATTCTGTAAGTTTAATTTTCGTGTTGTTTTGCAGTACTGTGATCGAATCACAAATACATCTTAGAGTAAAGAACTTGTTAGGGCTTAATCCAATCATCTTGTTGAATGATTCAATAATGGATTTTTTTGAACGGCCCAATTTTTCAGAAAGAGTGGCTAAGTTTTCTTGCTCCATTTCATTTGTTATTTTTTGCATTACTTTGGTCATTTTACTCCTTTTGATAGACTTTAATAGTTTATATTCTATCAAGTCGAAAAACTGGGATTCCGAAAATTCACTATTATCTAATTCATTGCTTAAATCGCATATCAAATTGCTGTCTATAGTTTTATTAGTTAATTCTTTAGCATTTATACCAAATGCTGTATAAAGTCCCCAAGGTTTAAAAATTACTCCCGCAGTAATATGTCTGCCACTAGATTTTATTGATACTGATTTTGATTGAAGTCCGCTAATCCAACTCCGTTGGCTAGTTACTTGTCCGATTGAGTTTTTTAATTCGAAATTGTCTCCAAGATTAAAGAATAGCTCTTGATTTGTTGTCGGGTTAGCATAGCCAGAGTATTCAAATTTGTCACTTTTGTTGAAATAAAAGCAAACTACAAATTCTTCCAAAAGTGATTTAGGTCTATATTCTGTTGTTGAAATCATGTCTCTGTTATTGTCATTTTAGTCTTACCAATAATGGTTTCGTGACGTTTTGAAACATTTTCTTACCGAAACGTTTAAATAAAGATACTATGTTTCTAGGCATTTGCAAAATGAAAATACGTTTCGCGGAGCGACCTTGAATTTGCAAATGCTTTGATGTCGCCCGCATAAGTTTTAGCTGCTGTTAGCAGTAGTTTACTTACCCAACAATACACCCAGGTCTGATTTGCTAGCTTGTCTATTAAACTTAAAATAGTAATTATTAGATTTTTTTACAAATTCAATGTCCAAGTTAGATTTTAAATTCTCAAACAATATTTTGTCGTTTATATTAAGTTCCTTGTTGATAGTCTTAATTGTCAATATAGGATAAGTAATTCTATTACTCGAATATGTTGTAGTGTCTCCATTTTTTGTCAACGGCTCAGAAAAATTTATAAATGTTGTTTCTACAAGCGTAATAAATTTAGTTTCTGTTATTTTAAATACACCAGTAATATTAAACCCTGTGAAATGTTTTAGAAGTGAATTATTTAATAAATCTTCTTCTTCGTCAATTGTTAGTCTATACGGCTTTCCGCCTGATGCTTTTATAAACTCAATATATTCGTTTGATTCCTCAGTAATTGCATGACCTGGGTCTTCATATTCTATATCTCTGAAATTGTTTTTTTCAATTTCAGAAAGGTCTTCCTTATCTATTTTGTCTTTTGCGAGGGTTTCGTCTTCTAAACTTTTCTCCAGTTCTTCTTTTTCCTTTTTTTCAGAAGCAAAAAACCTTATTATAAAATAAATGAAAGCAATTACTACTAATGCTGATATGATATAATTTGATGTCATTTTTCGTGTTTAGGTAAATTACTGCTAACGTTTTCGCGCTAAGCAACGGTTTGATTTGAATCACGCCATTGCGTGACTGCCGAACTGCTAATAACAAAGCTAAATATTTACTGGACATTTGCAAAGCGAAAATAATTGTCTTTCGCGAAGCGACCTTGTTTGCAAATGCTTATACTTCTGCCCGCATTAGGCAAAGGTGCTGTTAGCTGCCGGCTTTTCGTCTTTGTAAATTGGATATATTGTTTTGGCTCTGTTATTTTCAATAATAACGATAACTGGAATTCCTGACTGTGTTTCCGATTTATATTCTTTAATTTCTGAATTAATCTCAATGTTTTCAATTGCATGAAATGTTTCAAACATGAAATGTGTGGGTGTCCAATGTTTTGGGAAAAATGTAGATACTTTTTCATAAGACTTATCTCTTAATTCATTGTAAACTGTCACTTTAGCTTCCCAAACTCCATTTGTGTCTTCGGGTCTTAGCTCCTCGACTTTTTTAATATTTTTATTAAAGTCGCAAAGTAAATGTAAGCCTTGAAATTCTTTATCGTATTTCCCATGAATTGTATGTTGAAGCAACTCAAATGAATATTCATTAAACTTTTTGTTACTAGGAGTTAATACAACATCTTTGAAGTCTATAATAAATCTTTCATAACAAATTGTGTCAGCAGTTTTGCTTTTTTCGGTTTTTAGTTTTTTCCATTTCGAATCGGATTTTCTCAGGTCTTTTAAACTATTGTAACCAGTTAAATTGCTTGGTAAAAATGGAAAGTTGTTTGGAATAGTTACAACTCTGGTTTTACAAACTAATTTCTTTTGCGGATCCACTGTTGCTATCCCATCAAAAACATAATATTTGATTCCTGATTCCATTTAAATGGTTGTTAGCTACTAGTCTTTATTGGTTTTGCAGAACTTAGCTTTGTCAATTGGTCTACAAGAGTCGTATATAGTTTTAACAATGAATTAAGTTGATCTATTTCTTTTACTACTGTT
>JAEUTR010000530.1 GCA_016787365.1 Bacteroidia bacterium | reverse complement strand
AAATTGGAGAAGATAACTATGTTAAATTCACTAACGAATACTTAAAAAAAGTAGAAGACATTAAAGATAAACAGCAATGCGCAGATACGTTGTTTAATTGGCTAAAACATTTTCGTAAAGGGCACATCTGGTTTGGCATTGAAAACAAGAACACTGCTGTTTCAAATTCAATACAAAAAGATAAAAAGGGAATTCAAGAACAATTCAAATCCTGGAAAACATTTCCATATCAAGAAAAAGAGTTCAACAATTACATTTCAAAAATAAGCACTGCATCTTTTGAAGGCATTTGGCAATCATCAGTATACACAATTGGAGTTAGAAAAGTAAACAACAATTACATTGGTTTTATCATAAATGGTGATGGGGCTTATTGGTCAAAATCTCAAATAAAATTTACCATAAACGACAGCAGTAATATTCTATCAGCAACTTATTATATGCAAGATCATTCCCCAAGAAATATTAAAAAAGTTGAAATGCTTGGAAACAATTATCTTCAGCTAGATTGGATTACCTTAAAAAGAATAAGCCCAAAATATTCAGAAGATAAATATGATGATATCTACTACAAGTTTAACTCTTCCAACAATCCAGTACTTGAAAAATTAAGTGAAAAAACGATTGTTTTACGTATCCCTTCTTTTAGCGATTCTGAAAAACCAAAAATCGACAGTATTATTAATACTAACTTTAAACTTATTACTTCAACCAAAAATTTAATTATTGATTTGCGGAATAATGGTGGCGGCAGCGACATGAGTTTTCAAAGTCTTCTACCAATAATATATACAAACCCAATTCGGGAGGTGGGTGTAGAATTTCTATCTACACCGTTAAATAACCAAAGAATGAAAGAGTTTGCAAACGATACAAGTTTTTCTAAAGAAGACCGCCTTTGGGCGAAAAATGCACTAGTAAAATTGAATAAATACATAGGCAGTTATGTAAGCATTGAAGATTCAACTGTAACCAATTTAGTATTAGATACAATCTATCAATACCCAAAAAATGTTGGAATAATTATCAATGAAGGTAATGCTAGTACAACCGAACAATTTCTTTTGGCAGCTAAACAGAGCAAAAAAGTTAAACTATTTGGTACAACAACAGCTGGTATTCTAGATATTTCAAATATGTATTTTGTTAATTCACCTTGCGGCAATTTCAAACTAGGATATTGTTTATCTAAAAGTAAGCGGATTCCATATTTTACAATAGATGGTAAAGGTATTCAGCCTGATTTCTATTTCGTCAAATCTATTCCGGAATATTATTGGATAAAGAATGTTAATGATATAATTTCTAACTAACTTACTTAAAATAAATATTTCAAATAGCCATATTTTTTTTAACTTCTCCAGTACCTCAGCCTTCTTTTAGTTTTCCATAATATTAATTAACAACTGCATTTACAGCACATAAACGTAACAAACGGCAATTATTTAAACCAAAATAATAGTTACATTTAATGAGTAAATACAATAAAACTAAGTATTTTTTGTGCATCATATATAGCATCCAAATGTAACTAATATAAGTATAAGTAAGTCATACTTATATTAGTTACCAGCAAGTATATGAACCCTAAAACTTCAGACAAATGACAACCTATAAAAGCAATTATTCAAAATCTGTAACTATAATATCTTACTTGGGAACACTCCTGATATTTTTATTTTTCACATCACTATTTGCAACAAATTCAATTACCTTATCAACATCAGTCAAAATTGGATTGGCATTAATTACAACCATTGTAACACTGTTTCTTTTTGTAAACTCTCTACAGAAAATAGATGTCTCTGATGACTTTATATTACTGAAAAAACGCTTATTCAGTAAAAAAATAAACTTAAATGAAATTATTAAAGCGGAGAGAGTAACATCTTCAAATATACCATCAATATTTAGTACCCAAGGGTTCTGGGGATTCAATGGCTTTCAAATGGATGGAGGAATAACAATGATAAATGACAGAACAAAAATGATTAGAATACAAACTACTACAGAAACATATATTATTAGTTGTGATAGACCAGAAGAGTTTGTTCTAAACTTAAATGAATGTTTGAAATGAATAAACGAATAATCGGTTTTGACATAGCAAGAGCTTATGCAATTTTTGGAATGTTCATTGTGAACTTTAATTTTAGTTTTGGTTCAATAATGAACCCAACGGACACAGTTGGTTATTTTCTAAACATTTTTACAGGAAACTCAACTGCAATTTTTATTATTTGTGCGGGAATGGGAGTTTCTTTAATGACAAATAGAGCAGACTACACCATTCTAGAAAAAGCAGAACTTAAATCGAAAATTTTAAAACGTAGTTGGTTTTTGTTTGCATTGGGTTTATTGCTTTTTAATTGGTGGTCGGGCGACATATTGCATTTTTATGGAGGTTATATGCATATTGCAGTATTTTTATTATTTGCACCTAAAAGGTATTATTTAGTTAGTGCAATAACTGCTATTATACTTTTTCATATACTGCTATTGGTAATTCCTATAACTACTGGTTGGGATTTTATCACATATCAATATGTAGATTTTTGGACACCTTTGGGTTTTTTAAGAAATACATTTTATAATGGCTGGAACTCCATGTTCCCCTGGATTTCTTACTTTTTTGTTGGTATGTGGCTCGGTCGTTTAAATTGGCAAGACAAGCATATCAAGCGAAATATTTTCATAATTGGTTTTGTAGCCTTTTTGCTTATTCAAGGCATACGCCTGATGGTAAAACAGCAATTATTTAATGCTTTTTGGAGCGACTATATTATGGCGGAGTATTTTCCTCCATACTTACCTTTCGTTCTAGTTACTATGGCTTTTGCTTTAATGACAATTTCAATTTGTATGTTTATAGGTCAAAAGTTCACAACTAACAAACTTGTTTTGGCATTACAAAAAACAGGACAAATGACCTTATCACACTATGTTATTCATTTAACATTGGGTATGGTTTTAATGGCTTTCTTAACAAATAAACATTATACAGGTTTACTG
This sequence comes from Bacteroidia bacterium, assembly GCA_016787365.1. Taxonomy (GTDB): domain Bacteria; phylum Bacteroidota; class Bacteroidia; order B-17B0; family Aurantibacillaceae; genus UBA4416. The sequence goes on along the minus strand of JAEUTR010000530.1, from coordinate 3,321 downwards.
GAAGACGAACAACCTACATCACCAATCTATATTTTTGCTTATTCATTTATATTTTACATTTTTAGTATTCTGTTCAGTATTTTGTGGTGTAAAAAATTTAAAAATGGTCCATTGGAAATATTAATGCGAAAAATATCAGGATGAGAAGATGACCATCAAATAACATGCATTTATAACTAGTTACGTCACATTAACGTAACAAACGGCAGTTATAACAATAAAATCATTAATTACATTTATAATAAAAACACTAGGCATATTTTACTCATCATACATAGCATCCAAATGTTGGGTAGATAGGTGTGATGAAATCATACTTATAATCAAGTTAGCTGTTATTTTATCCGACATACACTTAAAAAAATGAACGACGCCATAAAATACATATTTACTTCCGAAAGACTTGGGTTTAGAAATTGGAACTTAACAGACATTGACAAAATGTACGAAATAAATTCTGACGAAAAAGTGATGGAGTTTTTTCCAAGTATTCCGACAAAAGAACAAACAACTGAATTTGTTGAACGAATGAAAAAGCAATATGAAGAAAAAGGATTTTGCTATTTCGCCGTTGAAAAACTTGAAGACAATCAATTTATTGGTTTTATTGGTCTTTCGGAGCAAACTTACGAAGCTGACTTTACACCGTGTGTTGACATCGGTTGGAGAATAAAAAGCAGTGAATGGAATAAAGGTTTGGCAACAGAAGGAGCAAAAAAATGTCTTGACTATGCTTTGAGTGACTTGAAACTTAAAAAAGTATATTCAATTGCACCAAAAATTAACGTTAAATCGGAACATATTATGGAAAAAATTGGACTAAAAAAACAATATGAATTTGAACATTCTTTATTGACAAACAACGAACGACTTAGAACTTGTGTATTATATCAAACTGAAATAAAATAAAAACAACAGCTAACACGGTTTATTCAATTTGGGAGGAAGTATAAGGCATTTGCAAACAAAGTCCCTTCGGGAAAGACAATTATTTTTTCTTTGCAAAAGTCTAAAAAACATTTAGCTTTGTTAGTAAGCATTCGGTGGATATTTTTTCAAACCCCAACTGCAGCAAAGCGCGATACCGTTACCAGTAATTGTAAAAGACGACAACGCAATGACAAATCTACCCGACTTTGACATAAAATCTACGGGGCAAATTTCAAAGGAATTTGTCGACAGAAATATTTTGACTTTTAGTCAAGCGACTTTATTCATAAAAGAACTTGCATATGGACGTAATGTGGATAAAAGCAATTTAGCTTCTGTGTTTATGGACAATTGCGGACCTTGTAGCACAAAGCACGCTTTACTCAAAAGACTTGCAGACGAAAATAATTTTGAAACTGTAAAACTTATTGTTGGACTTTTTAAAATGAACAAGAAAAATACGCCTGAAATTTCTGCAACACTTTTAGAAAATAAATTAGAATATATTCCAGAAGCTCATTGTTATTTAAAATTCGAAGACCAAATTCTCGACCTGACAAAAATTAATTCTGACCCGACAGACTTTTTGGACGACCTGATTGAAGAAATCGAAATTTTGCCAGAACAAATCACCGATTACAAAGTGAACTATCATAAAAACTATCTTGTAACTTGGCTTGATAATAACAAAGAAATTAATTTATCACTCAACGACATTTGGAAAATTAGAGAACAATGTATTCAGGACTTGGCGAAAAATTGAGAAGAACCACTACTGGTAACACTACCCTTTTAACTTCTCCAGTACCTCAGCCTTCTTTTAGTTTTCACATAATGTTAATTAACAACTGCATTTACAGTACAAAAACGTAACTAACGGCAATTATAAAAACCAATCAATTAATTACATTTATTGTGTAAATGGATAAACTTAATATATTTTGCTTGTAATGCATAACATCCAACTGTGGGGTGTATAAGTATGATAAAATCATCCTTATAAGCAAGTAGCGGTCAGCTTAAAGAAAACACAACAATGAAAATATTCGCAGAAACAGAAAGACTAATTTTAAGAGAATTGGAGCATACAGACACAAATGATTTATTTGAAATGGACTCAGACCCAGAAGTTCATTTATATATTGAAAACAATCCTGTAAAATCAATTGACGAAATAACAAAAGTCATTGAAATGCTTAAAAAACAATACAAGGAAAATGGAATTGCTCGTTGGGCTGTGGTTGACAAATTGACAAACGAATGTATTGGTTGGTCAGGTCTAAAATATTTTAACCAACCATTAAATAAAAACAACAATTTTTACGAACTAGGTTATAGGTTTAAGAAAAAACATTGGGGGAAAGGTTATGCTACAGAATCTTCAATCGCAATTTTGGACTATGGATTTTCAAACTTAAATGTTGACAAAATTTTTGCTATAACTGATCCTAAAAATGTAAATTCTAAAAAGGTATTGTCTAAATTGGGCTTTGACTTTAAAGAAACTTTTGATTATGAAGGCGACCCAACAGATTGGTTTGAATTGAAAAAGACAACTTGGGAAAATAAAAAGCCGAACCGCTAACATACGGTTTGCTCTAGCCTTACAACAAAGCTTTTGCAAAAGGGATGCTAGGCGATACAAACACTACACTTTTAACTTCTCTAGTACTTCTATACACTTTTTATGTCACATAAACGTAACAAACGGCAGTTATTCTAACCAAAATAATAGTTACATTTAATAAGTAAATTCAATAAAACTAAACATATTTTACTCATCATACATAGCATCCAAATGTAACGTAGATAAGTATGAGGAAGTCTACTTATATGCTAGTTAACAGTGATGCAAAGACAAAAATCACAACATGAATTATAATAACAAATCATTTCGTCCAATAAGCAATACTGAAAATGGTGAAACTTCAGATGAAACTCATTTTTTATATAAACAAAATGGCAATATTTTAACATCAGAATACTCTGGCGGCAAAATTAAATATGGTCATTTAATTGGGCTTGTCGATGAAAATGGGAATATTGACATGCACTATCATCAAGTCAATGATAAAGGAGTGATTATGACCGGGATTTGTCAATCAAAACCTGAAATACTGGAAAATGGGAAAATAAGACTTCACGAGAATTGGGAATGGACTTCGGGAGACAAATCAAAAGGAAAATCTATAATAGAAGAACAATAAATAAAATTCTTATGAACATTGAAATAAAAAAAATTGATACGACTGAGTATAAAGTTGTTGTAGATATGTTTAACAAATACCGCATATTCTACAAACAACCTAGTGACATAGAATTGGCTGAAAACTATTTAAAAGAACGCTTAACAAATAATGAAGCACATATATTTATAGCATACTCAAAAGA
>JAEUTR010000043.1 GCA_016787365.1 Bacteroidia bacterium | reverse complement strand
TTTTTATTATAAGATACTTTTAATACTGAAGTTTTTTTATCAATCTTATACCAAGCATTATAATTCCCCATCCAAACACCGACCTCTGATTTCATCCATGAAGTTTCAGCAGGAATTGGTTCTACATTTCCAGTCTTTTCTTTTAAAGGTCCCGTAAAGCTTAAATGTAATAATGCAAATAAGCCACATGCGACGATTGTTTTCATTTATCTTAAATTAAATTTCTCTACTATTATTAAACAAAAGCTCTTATCTATTTGATTTTGAGCCTTATGTTATACATCTAAACTTGCTATAAACAACTTTTCAACAAAAGTATAGAGACTGTGAACTGTTTTTCGAGGTTTATAAACAAGATTTAAAGAATCAATTGTTAATTAAACTGATTTAGATTTTTGAGAAATTTATCGTTTTTGTAGTTTATCAAACAAAAAATGTCTACTTCTTAAACTTCCCTTTTAAAGCCGCTAAAGCCGACATCATATCATTTGGATCGTAGCTTGCCACTTCTTCTTTTTTAGGAGCTGGTTTTTTATGCGCTGTTACGCCTTCGCCTTTCATGGATAAAGCAATGCGTTTACGTTTTACATCGCACTCGGTTACATTTACCCATACTTGCTGTCCTACTTTTACAATTAAGTTAGGGTCATCTACAAATGTATCGCTCAACTGAGAAATATGCACTAAACCATCTTGATGCACACCCACATCTACAAAGGCACCGAAATTAGTTACATTAGTAACAATACCAGGCAAACGCATTCCTTCTCTTAAATCCTCAATACTATGTACGTTTTCATCAAAACTAAATATCTCAAATGATTTACGCGGATCTCGTCCCGGTTTTTCCAACTCACTCATGATATCTTTTAAAGTTGGTAAACCAATTGCATCGGTTACATATGACATTAAATTAATTTTCTTACGTAATTCTTTGTCATTTATCAAATCATCAATGCTGCAATTTAAATCGCTAGCCATTTTTTCTACAATATGATAAGCCTCAGGATGCACCGCACTTTTATCTAAGGGATGAATACCATCTCTGATTCGTAAGAAACCTGAACATTGTTCAAACACTTTATCTCCCATACGATTTACTTTTAATAAATCTTTACGAGATTTAAAAGCACCATGCTCGTTACGATAATCTACAATATTTTTTGCTAAGCTTTCGCCAATACCAGATACATAAGATAGTAATTGTTTAGAGGCTGTATTCAACTCCACACCTACTCCATTTACACAACTCATTACCACATCATCCAATTTGTTTTTCAATGCTGTTTGGTCTACATCATGCTGATACTGACCAACACCAATAGATTTTGGATCTAATTTTACTAATTCTGCTAATGGATCGGCTAAACGGCGACCAATAGAAACTGCACCACGCACGGTTAAATCATATTCAGGAAATTCTTCACGAGCTACATCAGAAGCAGAGTAAATAGAAGCGCCTGCTTCACTCACCATAATAACCGGAATTGTTTTTGGTAATACCTCAATACTTCTAATAAATTGTTCTGTTTCACGAGAAGCAGTTCCGTTTCCGATGGCAATAGCTTCTAATTCATATTTAGCGCACAAAGCCATGACTACATGTTGCGAATCCATTACACGGCGTTGTGGTTCGTGTGGATAAATAACAGTTTCTTCAAGTAATTTTCCTTGCGCATCTAGGGCTACTACTTTACAACCAGTTCTAAAACCAGGATCAATAGCCAGTATTGATTTTTGTCCTAATGGAGATGCTAATAGTAACTCTCGTAAATTATCCGCAAATACTTGTATCGCTTTTTCATCTGCTGTTTGCTTCGTCATTAAACGCATTTCTGCTTCAATGCTTGGTTGTAACAAACGTTTGTAGCCATCTTCAATAGCTAAAGCAATTTGCTCAGCACACTCATTACGAGAGGTGATGAATTGTTTTTTTAATTGTTCATGCGCTACTTCATCATCAATGATGATATCTAAAATTAAAAAGTCTTCTTTCTCTCCACGACGCATGGCTAACATGCGATGGCTTGGGCAAGACATTAAAGGTTCTTCCCACTCAAAATAATCTTCAAATTTTTGTCCTTCCTCTTCTTTTCCTCTAATTACTTTTGTTTTAATGATGGCCGATTTTTTGAATAACGTTCTCATACCTTCACGAGCAACAGCATCCTCACTAATTATCTCAGCAATAATATCTCTTGCGCCCGCTAAAGCATCATCAGGATGTTCAACGCCTAGTTCTTTATTAACGTATTGTAAAGCTTCCGGAAACAACTCTTTAGTTTGTTGTGCTAAAATTAATTGCGCTAATGGTTCTAAACCTTTTTCGCGAGCTGCCGTTGCTTTGGTACGGCGTTTTGGTTTGTATGGTAGATATAAATCTTCTAAAGTCGACAGCGTTTCGGCAGCTATAATTTTATCCGATAATTCCTGAGTTAACTTACCTTGTCCTTCAATAGATTTTAAGATGCTTTCACGACGCTGTTCTAACTGACGTAAACGCTCAATTTCATTTTTAATCGTAAGAACTTGTACTTCATCTAAACTACCGGTAACCTCTTTACGATAACGAGAGATAAAAGGAACTGTTGCTCCTTCGTCTAATAATTCAACAGTTGATTTTACTTGCTTTGCATCGATTTTTAGTTCGGCTGCAATTTTAAAAAATAAAGAAGCGTCAGTCATTTTATAATGGTTTAAATAGTCCTATAAACAAATATAAACCTATAAAACCATTGATTTTATTGGATTTATCAACAGTTAACATTTTTAATAAACTTATAAAACACTCACAATTAAAGACTTATAAAATTAAATGTTGAAAAAATAAATTAGGTTAACATACCCAAAAAGAAATCAATAATAATTAAACCATTTTAGAGCACCTTATCCTTTCTCAAACACCTCTACTTCTGCCAATGGACTAAACAGATAAACAGAGCCTGTGCTTATTTCTTTACAGCGATAACGTTTACGAAGCTTTTCTCCTTTTTCAAAAATGCGAGAGCCATTATATAAAAAATGTGTGCGATATGGTAAATGCTCTAATAATATAAGATGTCCGTTGGTTTCGTGTGTATCATACAATTTTAGAGTTCTCATTAAAGTGGCATCACTACAACTGGCTGCGGCTGGGTTTTGCAAATACTTTCGTAAAGCATACAATATATCTAAAGGTAGATTATCTGTACTTAAAAACGGAGTCATTAATACTCTAAAAGAATGTTTCCATTCTTCGCCATGAGGAGCAACCGTATTACGGTATTTATTAAAGGTATGTAAATGAGCAATTTCGTGCACTAAGGTTATAAAAAAAGAATACTGATTTAAATTGTGATTGACGGTGATGGTATGATTGAGTCCGTCGCGTGGCGATGTATAATCTCCTAACTTAGTACTACGTTCTTTTGTGATTTTCAATTTAAAATCAAATTCAATAATCCAAATAGCAATTTGAGGCACAGCAAACTCTGGAATATATTTTCTTAATATTTCCGAATTACGTTGTATTTGTTGTTCTCTATGAGACATTTTTTAAAGGGACTTTAGAGACAGAAGAGATAAAAGAGAATGAAGAGAAAATTAAAATTTGTCTTGATTCCCTTAAGTCCAATAGTCTTTTCTGTCTATTCTATGGTTTATATTTCGATTTTGATAAAATTTTCTGTGCGTCTTTTTCATTCATCAAATCTTCTAAAGTAACATTTTCGTTATGTTCCATATAAGATTTTACAATTTGCCTTCCTAACCACATGGCAACCCTTGGAGGACATTCTTTACTAATTGCTCTTGTAAAAGGTCCGTCGCTCGTAAATTCCGATACTAATTTCATATCATTATCATACAACTTATTATCCTTTGCAAAAAAGCCCCACACGTTTTTTTCATACTTATCAAGGTATTGCATTTGCGCAGTTGTATAACCCATTTTTATTGAGTCCTGAACATTCGGAAGCAGAGCATCACACACATAAAATATTTTACCGTAAAAAATCATATGGTACAATAAATTATTTACGGGATCTGCATTATCAAATTCAGTAATCATCCATCCTCTAACTGCATCAGATAGCACATGTTCCTTATTCATGGTTCGTGTTCTGAATTTAGGTAACTCCATCATATTATAAAAAATATTTTTACTGCCTAAATACATATCCAATCCAATTCCCAAAGTTGAATCTACATAAACCACATTGTATTGAAACCCACTCATAAAAGTTACATACTGTTTAGGCGTTTTACGTTTTGGAAAAAACGCTCTAAATCTTTTCGCCACTTCAGTCATATCATCACCTAACAACTCCACATCATTATCCGAATATATTTTTATTAAATCATTATATGCTGTTTTTATATCATTGTTATTTATAAACCGTAACAGTGTTTGTGAATACAGTGAATCTATCTTTCCTCCATTATTAACAATCGAAGAAACGTATCTTGTATAAAAAGTAGTGTATTTTTTTTGATACTCAAGCATTTTTTGAGAACTGTTTTCCTGAGTCAATAAAAACACATCTTTATCCAAACGTTTAAAAATCACAGGATCAAGCTTAACCTTGCTTGTGTCAATATCTAACGGATTGTGCCCACAACTTGTTAAAAAATTAACAAATAAAGCCACGATAATAAGTTTTATTATAGATTTCATACCAAAATTATATTAATTTTACCATGTTAAATTATATAAAAAACAAAATACATGAAAAAGATTTTACTTATAGTTTCAAGCACATTATTGTTAGCTAATACGTTTTTTGCTCAGGATGATGCGGATAAAAAATTTCGTTTTGGGTTAAGAATATCTCCTACTCCAACTTGGTTAAGGAGTAATGATACTAAAGTAGTTGAAAAAGGCAGTACTAAATTTGGATTTGGATTTGGTTTACAAACAGAATTCAGAATCAATTCAACAGCATCATTTGTGACTGGAATTGGTGGCGATTTTTTAGGTGGAAAACAAACCTATAAAAACGGACAAGGATATGTTTTAGATAAAGACAATCAATATGTTGATTCTAAAGATTTTAATTTTTCTAAAGGTGCTGCTGTTATTAATGCATCAAATCTGAGTGATGGCAATAAACTTTATGAATTGAAAAGCAGATCTGTAAAAGCTACTTATGTTACTATTCCTGTATTATTAAAATTAATGACAAAAGACATTTCAAGCTTTAAATACTTTGGTATGTTTGGAGGGAATATTGCCATTCAAACAAAATTTAATGCGACCGATGAAATAAATGAATTAAAATATGACTTAAGTTCTAACTCTTATGTTTCAAATGGTAGTAGTACAATTACTGATATGAAACCATCAGGCGATTTAATTCCTGTTAATGTTGGATTAAATGTTGGACTAGGAGCTGAATATAATTTATCAGGCTCTACCTCATTTTTCTTAAGTATTAATTATTTAAGAGGATTTATCAATCAATACCAAAGTACTTCGGATATTATAGTTGATAAAATTGCTGAAAATGTAAATAAAGGTACTTCTCCTTCAAAATCAAAGCAAAGCGCATTATCTGATGGTATCCAAATTAACATTGGTATATTATTTTAATAATTTAACGACTCCATAAAAAATCCCGACAAATCGTTGGGATTTTTTTATTTTTATGTAATTCAAAAATTATGAAACATCAAAGTATCATCAATCATATAGTAAATTGGTTAA
>JAEUTR010000022.1 GCA_016787365.1 Bacteroidia bacterium | reverse complement strand
AGAGGCGGCACATTTTTTTTAAATGATAAATATTACATGAGATTAGAGTTTAAAGACTCCGCTCAATATAAATTGGCAGATAAAGAAAAAGGCTTGTATCAAATTAAACCTCATGCTCAATTAATGTGCTGGGATTTACATAATTTAAGAGATACAATTTACGTAACTGACAATCAGGATACTTCTTTGTACAAGCAGTTATCATCTTGTCCGCCATCAGGTTCTGCTATTGATATGGATAGATTGACCTATAGTTTTGGTTCTTTTGCTAAACTGATTCCGGTTTCATTTTTTAATGTGTTATGCAAACCGTTTTTTTATGATAGCCGTTCCATATTGGAATTAATGGCTTCGTTTGAAAATTTATTATTCCTTTTAGTGTTTATATGCGCTTTTGTTTTTAAAACTAAAAATGCTATAAATGTTAATGTATTACTGCTTTGTATATCTATCGTTATCACCTCATTTATTTTAATTGGACTCACGACTACGGTTATGGGCGCTATTGTAAGGTACAGAATCCCTTTTATTCCATTTTTACTAATGATTCCATTATTGTATCTGGATTCGGAAGCGATTAAAAAGATTCCGTTGATTAAACATTTAGTTAAATAGTTATATTTGTTTTAAGCATTAATATTATCATATGGGTTTTATTTTCAATAATTTATTTCGTAGAAAATCAGTTTCGGCTATTACAGATGCAGAGTCTCATAGCGGTGGATTACACCGTGTGTTATCAGTAAGGGATTTAACCTTTTTTGGTATTGCAGCTATTATTGGTGCAGGAAGTTTTAGTAGTATTGGATCTGCCTGCTACTCCGGTGGCCCTGCTGTTATTTTTTTATTTATGATCTGTGCTGTTGCCTGTGGTTTTACGGCCATGTGTTATGCCGATTTTGCTACTAGAGTTCCTGCTTCAGGCAGCGCATATACTTATGCATATGTATCGTTTGGAGAATTAGCAGCCTGGATTATTGGCTGGGCTTTATTAATGGAATACTCTATTGGTAATATTTATGTGGCTTTTTCGTGGAGCGGTTATTTTGTAAACCTGATTGAAAGTTTTGGTTTGCATATGCCTGTTTGGTTAACCAATAATTATTCCGATTCGCATCAGGCATTTATAGATGGTACTGCGAGTAAATTAAGCGAAGCATGGAACACTGCACCGGTAATTGCCGGAGTAAGATTTATTATTGATTTGCCGGCTGTGATGATTAATATCCTAGTAACATGGTTAGTGTATGTGGGTACTAAAGAATCGCGTAATGCGAGTAACGTCATGGTAATTATTAAGCTAGCCATTATTTTACTGGTAATTATTGTTGGGGCTACTTATGTGGATATTGATAACTGGACACCGTTTATGCCTAATCAATTCAGTGGTGTTATGGCAGGCGTTTCAGGTGTGTTTTTTGCGTACATTGGTTTTGATGCGGTATCCACTTTAGCAGAAGAAAGTAAAAATCCGCAACGTGATTTACCTCGAGGAATGATTTATTCTTTAATTATCTGCACCATTGTATTTATTATTTTGGCTTTGGTATTAACCGGTATGGTGTCTTACACGGCTTTAAATGTATCCGATCCATTGGCTGAAGTGTTTGCTATGAAAGGTATCAAATGGATGTTATTTATTGTATCGATTGCAGCGGTTGTTGCTATGACGAGTGTGATATTGGTGTTTCAAATGGGACAACCACGTATTTGGATGGCCATGAGCAGAGACGGTTTATTGCCAAAGAAATTTGCCGAGATTCATCCCAAATATAAAACGCCTGCGTTTTCAACCTTGATTACAGGTTTAGTGGTGGGTATTCCTATCTTTTTTACTACACCTAAGTTTGTACTGGATTTTACCAGTATAGGTACTTTATTTGCCTTTGTATTAGTATGTGGTGGCGTTTTAATTTTACCGCGTAATATGGATGCTAAAGAAAAAGGAAAATTTAAAATGCCTTATATCAATGCCAAATTGATTGTTCCTGCCATTACCATCATATCATTTATCATTATTTTTTATAACCAAGCAAGTATGATCGTGAATGAAGACGGTTCATACAATATTCCGATGATGGTGTTTTATCTGGTATGGATTATCATTGCCATTTTTTCCTTTATTAAAAATTATTCCTTGATTCCTGTGCTGGGTTTATTATCCTGCTGCTATTTACTAACGGGTATGGGCTGGACAAACTGGATGATGTTTGGCGTGTGGCTGATAATAGGTTTAGTAGTATACTTATTATATGGTTACAAAAAAAGTAAATTAAACGTTGGGTAATGATTTTAAATAAGCCGGAATTTAATAAGGCTTTTTTAATTATAACTTATTGGAAAAGGGATGAAAACATGTTTACTGTCTTTGGTATTATACGTTAAAACAAACTGAACAGATAAGCTGGTTAGAACTAATATCATAATTACTGATATGAAAACAAAAATAAATACTAGTATTTTTAAATTGACAGTTCTAATTTTATTCACTTTGATAATTAATTCTTGCAAAAAACATACTTGTGAATGTGTAGCTACCAGACCAACCTATAATCCTGGGGACGGACCTATTACTTCTATTAATTATTTTAAAGGCAGAAAGGCTCGGGCTAAATCTCAGTGTGAAAGCCTTTCAAGCCCGCCAGACACATTTGGAAATGAGACAAAATGTACTTTAAAGTAAAATAGTCAGCGAATATATACTGCTTGTGCCTTTTTTCGTTACAACTACAACATTTCGTCAGTTGGTCTATTCTCTTTATAAATGTTCACTGATTGTATTTTATCAAAGTCAGTATTTTTTTTGTCACCGAAGTTTGTTTCTTCCAGATTTTTGTTTTTATGTTTAGTTCCACTGTCCCTTGTTGAGTGTATAATATAATTTTAGCATCATCTGTCGCACTAAAAAAAACATTTAACTCTTTAAATAAAAGACTTGTTGAGTATCTATAATGCCACTTGTTCTTTTTTGTTTCTATGAATATTTTTTTAGCACTGCTTGAAAATCTTTGATTACCGCTGATAAAAGCCACACTGTCAATCGTTCTGTCTAATTTCTCGTAATACGAAAAATTTAATATTGCCGAATCATTTGTTGTCAAGTAGGTAATGTCATAGGTTAATTTTCCGTTAATTTTATTATTGTTAAATCCGTTTTGCGGAAAAATAAAATAAAGTGTCCCATTTCCTTGAAGTGAAGAATTGTAATATTTGGAAATATTCTGCCCATTAATTGTACTTGCTATAAACAACAATGAAACAATAAAAAGATGACGTGCTTTGCACGCCATCTTAATCTGACTATTCGCCATAAACAAATACTTTGTATTTAGCGAAGAATCCTAAAATACTTGTTGAATGTTCGTCAACGTGATGAATTTTAGTAATCCCTGCCGATTTCGCAGCGGCATCAATACCTGCGTCTCCTGTAGCAACTATTCCAAGAATAGAAGTTGCTTCTGATGATCCAACTTTTGTCGAATTCGCATTACTTGTAACTGCAAATGGGGCTTTTACATCCGTGTACCAAACCCCACTTAATGGACTTTTAACTGTGGCACAACTTGTCATTAATGTAACTAATGAAAGTGTTATTGAAAACATTTTGATTTTTTTTAACATACTATTTTGATTTTAATTTTTCTACTCGTTTGGCTTTTCGATTTCGCCCCGTTTTTTTTAGTGGTCGCTGGTCTCCACTTTTCTAAATAAAGTCTTGCTTCTTCGAAGATGAATTAAAATCATTGATAAGCAATATTAAAACCGAACTACGAATTTTCTTTTCTATAAATTAAAGCAAGAAATAGTAATCCTATAATACCTGTTATTACTATTGTTATAACATTTTCATAGATTTGACTTGTATCCATTTTTATATTTGAAACAATAGCTTCCTGAATTCCATTTCCTGCTCCGTGTGCAATTGATGCAGGTATAAAACTCTTACTTTTTAGAGTTAGCCAAGCATAAAAATATGAAGTAGCAATAAGCCTAATTGGAAAAAGAATAAAACTTCCTACAATTGGATTGTCTGGATAGTTATAGCCATTAAGTAATACTGGTAAATGCCACATTGACCAGATAATGCCTAAAATAGTTACTCCTTTAAACAAGCCAAATCGTTCTGTTAATAATGGTTGTAATAAACCTCGCCAAGCAAATTCTTCACCTGTGGCGATAAAAGCATTTAATAGCGCAAATGCTGATCCCGTAAGGAATATGTTGGAAGAAAACAATAGCCAAGATTGATGACCTTGGCCTAAGAAAAATGGTCCGCCTGTAACGTTTACACCTGACTTCGAAAAGATAAACCATTCAGGTTGTCCGTATTTGAGTTTTTGAATAATTATTACAACAGCAAATGCAATTATTATAGGTATGAATACCGCAAAAAATGAAGTAATGAAAATTTTAAAATTGGGTTTCCATAAAAGTTTTTCTTTTAGATTTTTATTTCTTGCTAAGAAGATTATAGTCACAACAAGTGGTGTGAGCATAGTTCCTGCAAGCCAAACTCTTGCAGCATCAGTGTTAATGTCCCCGGTAATAATAATTGCAAAAATTTGAATTGTCCAGCTAACTATTAGTAAAGCTGCTATGTAGGAACAGATCTGTTTTTTTGTTGTCATCATGTTATTAAAGAGTTTTTTTAAGCTTAATATTTATTTTCTCACCTGGCTCCTTAATTTTTATTATTTTTTTTATACCAGCAACAGCATTACTAGTGTAGCTAAATGTTTGAGTGTTTTCTGAAGAACCTTGAAACATACCGTTAATATATGTATCTGTATAACCAACAACTTCTGTTTGTATAGATGTGTGCATATAGCCAAACTCTGTGTAAATTAAATAATCACCGGGCATCAGGTTAACAAATTCAAAATGCCCCTCATCATCATAAATGCCGGTTACTTTTATACACGCCGCTGCATCTTCTGATAATGGAATGGCTTTTCCTTTTTTTCTGGAGGCTTCGTTAAGCTCTATCCATTCTTTAAAATAAGAAGTATACGGAATTAAGATAACGCTTGTACCTTTGGGTGCATATTGTTTTTTGTGAATATTTGCTACAGCAATGCCTTTCAATAATCCTTCATTTTCATTATCTCTGGCAAAAGCTACGCCACTTATTACAGCGGTACCGGCTGTAATCATTTTTAATGTAATTTCTTTATCAAACTTTGTTTTAAGAGGATTAAAGTCTGTTTCTTTATCAATAAGCAAAATATTTTTGCCATTGGAGTTTATCTCGATCTTCCAGATTCTACGAGTTTCTTTATCTATATAATATTTGTAATTATCTCCTGATGCTTCTTCAAGAACACTTACCTGCCATACCGGATGATTACCTGTTAAATTACTTTGGTACTGGTTGCTTTTTACTTCTTTGATATACGTTGATGTTATAGTGTTGTCTTCAGGCTTATAGTCATATACAGGAAAATTAGCGATATAGCCTGATCGAAGAGGTAACAACCCAAGCAAATAGGGATATGAATAACTAATAAAGAATGGTTCCTTTATTGTTTGAGTTACAACTTTCCTGCTTTGTGTTTTCTTATCAAAATGGTAACCAGATATTTTTTGTCCAAAATGCAATGCGTATTCTGCATCATTTCGGTAAGATGAATAGTAGGCTGGCTTAAGATTTGGATTTAAAATACAGGTATCTAACCATAACTCTTTTGAATTTAAAAATTTTAGTTTGGTACAAATGGAAATATTATTTGCTATTACATCTATTTCAATCA
>JAEUTR010000713.1 GCA_016787365.1 Bacteroidia bacterium | reverse complement strand
GTTATAAGCAATAAGCGCAGCGACAACGAAAATATGATATTCGACTTATTTACAACTATAATTACTCTTTTTCAGAAACACCGGAAAGACACGGTCGGACACGAATCTGACATGGTGCATATTCGTAAGAGACATATGCTTCACAAAAATATTCCTGACTTGGACACTATTAAGGCATCGACAGGTGGACATTTCAGTGAACTGCAAAATATATTCAATCGTTTCGACCCAATTAAGACAGAAAAACTAAGCGACAATCCAAAGAAATACGAATTGTTAACCAAAACAGTAATTTATAAGCTTCCTAAACAAAAATCAAAAGAAACTATTGCTGACATGGTATATGTTGAGTTTTCATTATGGTTTAAACATGAATACAATGACTACAAAAATAAAGAAGAATTAATAGAGGAAATCTACAGTTTCAAAAAAAAGAATTTCATAAATAATCCATTTAACAGCACATTAAGTGAGTAATCATTTGCAGACACGAAAGCTATGTGTAAACTAAATGGCGCTTAAAGCTTATAACACACGGCTTGCTCCAGCCTAGCAGACATCAAAGCAATTGCAAAAGCGGTAGAAAAGTTTTTAATTTTTTCTTTGCAATTGCATAGCAACATACTATCTTTATTTAAACATTTCGGTAGACAACGGCTTCAAAACGGCCGAAGCAAGCCGCGAAAACGTTAGCTGCAACTTATGACGAACAAAATAAAATATGCATTGATATCGTTAATGACATTTGCTTTAAGTGTAGTGCTTTTACTTTACGGTATTCTTGCATTAGGTTTATTTAGCAGCAACAAAATAATTGTTTCTACTCTTGCTACAACTGGACCAGACTACAATGTGAGTTTCGGACAATTTAAACTCGCTCGACTAATGCCCGACAGTATAAAAAGTTCTGACGTCAGCGGTATTATGGTGACAGATGAATCAGCGATCAATATTGACCGCTATTTAATTGACACAGACGACTTTGATAATTATTATTTATTAACCTTTAAAATGGTTGGGGTACAAAAAAGTGACAGCTATTCTTATCATCCACTTCTTAAAATAATTTCTTGTCGACAAATAAACTTTCTATTACTTTGGACACTAATAATTATGGAATTTGGACTAATTGTATTGTTTAGCTTATTCTACAAGAAACACAAAAGACAAATAAGCAGCAGCTAACAGCACCTAAAACTTATGCGGGCAACATCAAAGCATTTGCAAATTCAAGGTCGCTCCGCGAAACGTATTTTCATTTTGCAAATGCATAGAAACATAGTATCTTTATTTAAACGTTTCGGTTGAAGAGTGTTCCAAAACCGCACAAGTTCTAGCTGCAAAACGTTAGGTGCAAGCTATGACAAAACTAATATACATATTCATCATTTTGACATTGGTATCTTGTTCCGAAGAACCAAAAGTTGAAAACAAAAAATCACCAACAGACCCTGTTGTAATTGATGCTGAACTTGACGGTTCAGACACAATCTTGACTGTTAAATATTTCTATCCAAGTGGTAAAGTACGAAGTATTACAAAAGAAAACACTCACAGACAAAAGCACGGTTTTGAAAAGTCTTTTTTTGAAAATGGTATTCAGAAGTATGAAATATACTTCATAGGTAATAATACGCCTTGGGGTGTTGGTAAAGGTTGTTCTATTACTGGCGACACTTTAGACCTAGGTACACTTGCATTTGGCGTAGGCTCATTTAATGACTATTATGATAATGGCACACCCAAAGCAAAAGGATTTTATAAAGATTCAAAGCAGGATAGTTTGTGGACATTCTTTTATCCGAGTGGTAAAGTAGAAAGAGAAGTTAATTTTAAAGGTGGTTTGCAAAATGGCTTATTCAAAAGATATTTTGAAAATGGCAAATTAGATTATTATGCAGAATGGGAATATGGAAATTGTATTATTAG
>JAEUTR010000697.1 GCA_016787365.1 Bacteroidia bacterium | reverse complement strand
TATGTAGCTTAAGGCGATATTTTGCGATAAATCTATGGTTGAAATACTATTACTTGCTGCATTAAGTTGGGTGGCATTTATAAAGGCTTCAATACCTGTAATATCCGAAATACCTTGCGCCTCACAATTAATTAATCCTGTATAGGCCGCCGCTTCTGCGCATTGAATTTCAGAATCTCCATTGGTATTAATTGCCCCGCTGTTTATCAAAGAATTTTTAAAATTAACATCCGGAATGGCTACTGTACAGCCATTATAAATGGCTGTTACTTCCGCTGCAGTAAGTGCACGATTATAAAATAAAAATTCATCTAACTTGCCTTTCAATGCATTGCTCTGGTTACTTGCTCCAACAATATTACCTAAAGTTAGTGGATTGCTTACTGGATATATAATATTGCCTAAAGTATTGGCTTGAGAATTAAAGACGCCATCAATATAGAGTTTTACGTTGGTGGTAGTTCCATTATAGTCAACCGTAACAACTCCGTGTCTCCATCCGCCTGCTAAACTATTCGTACCTTGAAGCAGAAAATCATTTCCAGAAGAAGTTGTGTAGTAAAATGCTAGATTGCTATTTACAGATGTACCTGTACATAAATTGTAAGAGTTATATGGCGAAGACGCTGAATTTATCCTCACGTTTGCAAGTGTGTGATATGGGTTTGAAGATGTAATAAAAAACCTTGTAGCAATTGAGAAAGAGGTTGGACGAAATGCAGCATTATTTACCGACATTACGAAGTTTCCGCTAAATAAAGCTGCAGAATTAGGTTGCCCATCATAACCTGATGCCAAGATTGCACCGTTGTTAGACAAGGGATAATTTCCCTGATCGTCCTGAGTTAGGTCTCCATTAAATGAATATTTTGCTACTAATCCATTAGTTGGAATTTGTGCCGAAAGTGATAAAGTTCCACAAAAGAACGTGATTGCTGCAAGTAAATGTTTTCTCATAGTTGTTTTTTAAAACAAAAATGAAAATAAATTATAGGTAAAAATGTTACGTTTTGTAAATGGAACAGATGACTTTGTGAACGGTTATTTATTTTCCAATTTTTTCCAAAATTTCAAGAAATGAACTTCTTCTGTCGCGGGCCAAATCAACTTCTTTGCCATTTTGCATAATAATAGTTCCTCGTCCTGATTTGCTGAATGATTTTATTAAATCTAAGTTGATAATAAACGACCTGTGAACTCTCACGAAATTTGTAAAGGACTCTAAGATCTGCTCAAAGTATTTTAGGTTTTTTGAAACTGTTTTTTGTTTTTTATCAATTAAAAATAAATGTACATATGAACCATCGGCTTCTAAATATTCAATATCATGTATGTTTATATAATCATAGCCATTTTGAATGGGAATACAAATAACTTGTTTTTCGTTAGGCTTTAAATTTTGTGATAAAGCCTTTAATTGCACTTGTGCTGTTTTAAGTTGAATATGTTGTTTGATTTTTTCTACACTTTCTAACAATTGTTGCTCGTTGATTGGCTTTAATAAATAATCAATAGCAGATAGCCTGAAAGCATTAATAGCATATTGATTAAAGGCAGTTGTAAATATAATTTGACATTGTATATTTTCTTCTATTAATTCTTCCGCTAGTTGAATGCCAGATTTTTCGGGCATATCAATGTCTAAAAATACGACATGAGGTTGATGCAATTTAATAGTCGCAATTCCATGATTTCCATTTTCTGCTTCAGCTACAATATTAATATCAGGGGCAAATTCCTGCAACATCAAACGTAATAGTTTTCTGGCTTGTGGCGAATCGTCAACAATAATAGCTTTGATGGGTTGGTTAGTTGTCATGTAAAAATATGTTTAATACAACAGTTGTACCTAAAGGTAAATTATCTTTAGTGACATTATCAATAATTTTCACATTCACAACATCTTTGTTATTCGAATTAAGTAATGCAATTCTTTTCGAAGTGGCATCGGTGGCAAAAGATTGATGGGTTGAGTTATGTTGAGAATTTAATCGATTAGAGGCATCTCTTCCAATTCCATTATCAGTAATAGAAATTACTAAATAATTTTTGTTTGATTGTAATGCAAAATGAATATGCAGTTCTTTTTTACCAGTTTTGTGTCTTAATCCATGTTTAAAAGCATTCTCAATATAAGGTTGAATTAATAAAGCTGGTATTTTAATATGTGATACATCAAGATCTTCTTCTATTGTAAGGTTATATTTAAAATCATCTTGTATTAACATAGCTTCTAGTTCGATATATAATTTTAAAATATCTATTTCTTCTTCTAATTTGATTTCGGATGAAGAACTATGATTTAAAATCTTTCTTACTAAGTCAGAAAAACTTGACAAATAAAAC
>JAEUTR010000648.1 GCA_016787365.1 Bacteroidia bacterium | reverse complement strand
ATTATGTTTTATGTGATTAAATCTCAAAGCATCAATACCCCTGAATGAAAATAAAAAAGATTGACCTTTTGTACTTAGAGAATTATTATCGTGATAGTACAGGGCAACACCCGAAGCATCATCATCTAAATCAAATCGTCTGATAGCACCTGAACCCGGACCTCCTAAACTTGAATTGGAAGTGGTAATATAAAATCCTTTATAGGCATTTTGAAAGGCAGTATTGTTCGTAAGGTTAGAGGTGGTTTTTAAAATATATTCAGAAAAGTTTTTATCTAAAGGTAAAACCAAACAAATATTTGAACCTCTGGGTTTTAATCTTCCCGTTAACGTTGAAATTTTTGAGTATGATTTTGGAATAGTTGATGAAGTATAATATGAAACACTGGACGACAGGTTTTCATTTAAAACATATATATCATAGGTTAAAACAGTAGTTGTATCTCCTATGGATTGACCCATATAACGAATAATCATTTCAGCCGAATCTAAAACAGGATTAGTGCCAAATGATAAATTAGTAAGATTATTGGAAATAGAAAAATTGGTATAAATGCTGGCGTCAGTTCTTCCAAAAATAGGATCCTGATTAGAACCCAAGTATTTATACTGATCATTATAAGATTTTACGGAATCAACTTTTTGGGTATGCAGATAAACAGAGGCTGTATCAGTAATCGTTACTTCTACTAAATCATTTTCAGGCTGAACATCTAAACCTAAAACACTGTCATCATCTTTCTTTTTACAAGAAACAATGAGGCTTAGTAATAATAAAAGTAATCCGATATTTAATTTGGTCATAATTGGAAATAAAAACGCATAATTAGTGAAAATTATGCGTTTAAAATAGTTAAAAGTGTATAATTTATTAATCTGCTAAAACTTCACTGTCTTCCAGCACTAAATCATAAAACTCATTATAAGCATCAGCATATTCGGCCTCGCCTTTAAATTCTAAAATTGGTTTTCCTGATTTTTTAGCGTATTTAATTAAATCTTCATTTATTTTCTCACTTCCAAAAGAAATTCCATCAGCAAAATCAATGGCTAATTTCATTAAATTCACATAAGAAGCATCTTCCAAATGTTTTAATTCCTTTTTAGTTACACCATCAATAATAGCTTTGTCAATAATTTTTTTATTTAAAGCTTTTGTAAACTCTTCTTCGTATAAGGTGAAGATAATTTTAGTATCAGCAAATAAAGGATCTTCAGCAAAAGCTTTTTTAATATACAAAGGAATTAGTCCCGTAAACCATCCGTGACAGTGGATAACATCCGGTGCCCAGCCTAATTTTTTAACAGTTTCAATAACTCCACGGTTAAAAAATACAGTACGTTCATCATTATCATCAAAATATTTTCCGGTAGCCTTATCTGTTAAAACAGATTTACGGTGAAAATAATCATCATTATCAATAAAATATACCTGCATACGGGCTGTAGGTATAGATGCTACCTTAATAATCAAAGGATGATCAGCGTTATTAATAACGATATTCATACCCGATAAACGAATAACTTCATGTAATTGATGACGTCTTTCGTTTATATTGCCGTATTTAGGCATAAAAGTTCTTATTTCCTTCCCTCTTTCCTGAATAGCCTGAGGTAATCTTCTGGCAATTTTTCCAATATGGGTTTCATCTAAATAAGGGGTAATCTCTTGCGACACAAAAAGAACTCTGGCTTTTCTCATAAATTAGATTTAGGTAGTGGTTTTTTTAGACAATACAAAAGTAATAAAAAAAAATCCATATATCAAAGTATTATTTAGCTTTGGGACCTATTATTTCAATAAAAAGGGCTAAAAATGCTTGTATTAC
>JAEUTR010000532.1 GCA_016787365.1 Bacteroidia bacterium | reverse complement strand
CCAATCAAACTAAATTTAATCAATGAATATCATATTTTATAATATGAATTGTTTTAGTATTCATATATTCATCAGATATGGCCAAGTAGTATGAACCATTTTTTAAATTTACTATTTCCGAAAATACAAAATTATTATAACCTTTACTACATATTTTTGAAATATCTACTAATGTTTTTCCATCTAGGTCGCTAATCTTGATTGTTAAATTCATTTCATCTTTACATTTTACTTCCAAATTTAAATTATTGGCAAATGGTATAGGGTATGGTTGTAAAATTTCATACGACTCGTTTTGTACTGAATAATTCACTTCAATGGATGACATTTCTGATGTTATATCCTCTCCGGAAAGGTTGATATACCTTAATTTATAATATAAAAGTCCTGTTACAGGATTTTTGTCATTATAAACATATTGATTACTTTCTGCTTGCGTAAAAATAGTATCAATCGCAGTAAAAAAAACAGCATCATCGCTTCTTTCCAAAACAAATACGTAATTGTCGTTGTGTGCGTTAGAAGTCCATGATATTTCGATATAGTCACTAACAGATTTTAAAGTAAAATTTATAATATCTATGTTATTAGAACTATTGATACTCCTAATTTTATTAGAAAAACCATACTGTATCATTGAAAATAGAATGATGACAGAAATAATACTTGTTTTCATAATCTTTAATTTTAAATGATAAATAATTTTTATTCAAAGAAACAACCATTAAAGAAAACAATAAACACCATTATTAAGAGTAATCAACCCATGTAAGATTTTTACTAAAATTGTATAAAAATAATATTTTCATATATGGCCCTTTTTTTTATATTTGATTAAACTAAATAGCGTAACCTATTAAAGGTTACTTTAGTTGTTAATGATGCCTAAAAATCATCATATTGTCCTCAATAAACTTAAAGACTAAAACAACTACATGGAATTTAACAAATATTTAAGTTACTTTAAAAAGCCTGCGGTGATTGGTCTTTTTGTTTTTTTCCTCTTAATGGCACTTACTCAATACCTTTCTTATCAAAAATATTTGATATTAAAAAAAGAAAAGGAACAACAAGTACTTGATGCTGCTAAATTAGCGAAAAATACACTACAAACATCTTTGTTTCATAGTCTATCAGCTGCTAAAACACTGGCATTTATCATAAATAAATATGGGGTTCCGGATGATTTTGATGCTGTTGCAAAAGCATTGATAGCGTCAAATGAGTATATAGATGCCATTGAATTGTTTCAAAAAGGGGTTATTACACATGTTTATCCTTTGAAAGGTAATGAATCTATTATTGGATATGATATTTCGGCAGATTCATCCAGAAGAAAAGAAGCATGGAAAGCAATAGAAAAAAAAGAATTGTTTTTTGCAGGCCCAATTAAATTAAAACAGGGTGGAATAGGAGTAGTGGGCAGGCTTCCAATTTTTAAAGATGGTTTTTTTTGGGGCTTTTCGGCAGTTTTAATAAAATTGCCAACACTTATAAAAGCATTAGGTGTTAATCCTAGTAACGATAAAAATTTTATTTATCAATTATCGAAAATAAATCCTGATACTAAAAAAGAGGAATTTTTTTTTAGTCATAATGAATCTTTTGAGAATGAAAATTCTATATCTATCGATATCCCTAATGGTGAGTGGAAATTATATGTTAAGTCAAAGAATAATAATTTATTTTTATCTATTAT
>JAEUTR010000489.1 GCA_016787365.1 Bacteroidia bacterium | reverse complement strand
AATAGTAGCGTGGTTGAACCCAGAGCAAGTTTACGGTACCAGTTTAAATCTAATCAATCATTAAGTTTGGCCTACGGTATGCATAGCCAAATGCAACCGACTTATTTATATTTTGCAGCGCCGGATAGTTTGGTAAGAGGAGGTAAAACATACGGCAATGCAACCAAACAATTAGATAATAAAAATTTAGGTTTTAGTAAAAGTCAGCATGCTGTATTAGGGTATGATTTACAAATCTCAAAATACTTTAGAACAAAATTAGAGGCATATTATCAGTATTTATGGGATGTTCCAGTGTATGCTGTTCCATCAAGTGTTTCTCTATTAAACAGAGGCGCTAGTTTTAATCGTTTCTTCCCGATTTATACTATGGAAAATAAAGGAACAGGGTATAATTATGGTTTGGAATTTACGTTGGAAAAATCGTTTAGTAAACATTATTTCTTTTTGTATTCGGCAAGTTTATTTGATAGTAAATATACCGCGAGCAATGGTAAAACATTTGATACGGATTTTAACGGACAATATGTAATGAATTTATTGGCAGGACTTGAATATGAAATTGGCAAATCAAAAAAGAACTCTATAAATGTTTCTTCTAAATTTACCTATGGTGGAGGCAAACGTTATTCGCCGGTTGACATTGCGGCTAGTAATGCCGTAATGGATGTGGTAGCAGATAATGATAAAGTAAATACGCTTCAATTTGATCCGTATAACAGATTGGATTTAAGAATAGCGTATAAGATTAATGGCAAAAAAATTGGGTATGAAATCGCTTTGGATTTAGTAAACCTGATGAATACAAAAAATGTATTGGCTTTGAGTTATGCTCCTGATCCGGCAAATGTAAATGCTGATCCGTTAATTAAAAATTACCAATTGGGCTTTTTACCTTTGTTTTATGTTAAGGTTGATTTCTAAAAAAATATTTTTCATTCTTTTTTGGTTTACGTTTTCAATGAATGCCCAGGTCATTAATATTGAAAGTAAGAGATTTATGAATGATACCAACGGTTGGATTGGGAATGCGGATTTTAATTTTAATGTATTTAATAATACACAGCAAGTATTACAATTTTCAAATACACTTCGGCTTCAATATCAAAAAAATAAAAGTCGGTTTATTTTATTAAACGATTTAAATTTAATTAAGGCAGGTAATACCGATTTTGCAAATGCAGGTTATCAGCATTTCAGGTACAATTATAAAATGAGTAAATGGTTAACTATGGAGGCATTTACTCAAACACAGTATAACCCTGTATTAAAATTAGATTTCAGGTATTTAATAGGAGCAGGACCTAGATTGAAATTATTGAAAAAAGAAAAAGCACGTATTTATGTTGCTGCACTATATATGTATGAATATGATGATATTATAAATGATGATGTGAATTTATATGAGCATCGCATCAGTTCTTATATAACCTGCACGTTTTCTATTTTAAAAACCGTTGAATTAACAAGTACTACATTTTATCAGCCGAATATTGAGAATACAAGGGATTATAGAATAGCCAACGATAGTGGGCTAGAAATACACATTAACAAACATTTTAATTTTAAGTCGTCTTTTAATATGTTGTATGACACGTACCAACCGGAAGGAATACCGGATATGGTATATTCCTTTAGAAATGGGTTATCTATAAAATTTTAAGAACTACTTAGTCTTCTTGGCAGTATCTGCTGCCGGAGCTTTAGGTTGAATAGCAACTTCTGCCATTGCTTGATCAATAACTCGTGCGATAGAATCTGAAATACGTTTTGCATTTTCATGCATTTTAAATCGGTCTTCAGCAGCAGGTTTACATTTAACGAATGCTAATGTTAAAATTGTAGCCGAAAGAATGATATATACTTTTTTCATAAATCTGATTTAAAATTTGATATTTCGAATGTAAAGATAATTTTTTGTCGAATAAAGAAATTAAAATAATTTGTGTATTAAAAAATCTAAATAACTCATGAAAATTCCAAGATTAAGGCTTTTGAAAAATTTATCAATGAGTTTACTGTTTTGTAAATGAAGAAGATAAATTTTTCATACAACGCAAAGATTGGGATTTTCATGAGTTATTTAAAAATAAAAAGCCCACGTATCTAAGACACGTGGACTTTTCCTAACTAACTAAACACAAATTCTTAGTGTCCTGCGTGAGCATCAGCAGCTGGAGCAGCTGTTTCAGTAGTTGCAGCAGCAGCAGTTGTATCAGTTGCAGTTTCCATAGCAGTTGATAAACTAGCTTCTAAAGCAGCAGCGATAGAATCAGCTTGGTGTTTTGCTTGTTCTTCGATTTTTGCTTTTTCTTCAGCTGAAGGTCCACAAGATACTACAGTTGTAGCGATGATAGCTACTGCGATGATTGAAAATAATTTTGTCATTTTAATTTTTTTAGATTGTTTGTTTGTTATTTGAATATTTATACCGAAACTTTAAATTAGTAACCCAAAAAAGAATAAAATAATTAATTTATTTTATAACTAATTGATTATCATATATTTAAATTTTAAATAAAAGATGGTTACCTGATTTTTTCGTCACCCTGAACTTGTTTCGGGGTCTCATAAGATGCTGAAACAAGTTCAGCATGACTTTAAAGGGGAATTATTTAGCAATAAATTCACTGATAAGTTTTTCAGCTTTAATAAAAGCATCTTCCAACACTTCGTTTAATATAAAGACATCAAATAAATCAGCAGTTTTAAGTTCTTTTTCAGCCTTTTCTACTCTACGAGCTATACTTTCAGGACTATCAGTACTTCTTGAATTTAAACGTTCTTCTAATATTTTAATACTTGGAGGCATTACAAAAACTGCTAGAGCCTTTTCTCCGAACTGTTTTTTAAGGTTTAAGCCACCTTCCACATCAATATCAAAAATCACATGCTTACCTTTTGCCCAAATACGATCTACTTCACTTCTTAAAGTACCATAATGGGTGCCGGCATACACTTCTTCCCACTCTAAAAATTCTTTATTGTCAATTTTTTGTTTGAACTCTTCTACACTTAAATAGTAATAATCTTTTCCATTTTCTTCCACACCACGTTTGGCGCGGCTTGTTGCTGAAATAGAGAATTCTAATTTATCAGGAAAGGTTTTTAGTAAATGACGCACGATAGTGGTTTTACCAGAACCTGAGGGTGCAGAAAAAATGATGAGTTTGCCGTTTTCCATGGGCAAAGATAATAGTTTTTTTAAAAATACCTGTCAGGTTTTATATTCCTTCCTGATTCTTAAAAAATTCATATACTAAATTTGCTTTTGAATTGCCAATAATAGAAGCTAGTTCGGCTAAAGTGGCTTCTTTAATTCCTTTTACTGATTTTAATTCAGTGAGTAATTTTTGTGCAGTTTTATCGCTGATGCCTTTAATTTCGGATAATTCTGTTTTAAAAGTTTCTCGGCTTCGCTTATTACGATGATGTGTAATCCCAAACCGATGTGCTTCATCACGAATGTGTTGAATAATTTTTAATGTTTCGGAACGTTTATCTAAATATAGCGGAACAGAATCTCCCGGAAAATAAATTTCTTCTAATCGTTTAGCGATACCAATAACGGTAACTTTTCCCATTAAATCTAATTTCCTGAGGCTCATTACAGCAGCGCCTAGTTGACCTTTACCGCCATCAATGACTATTAATTGAGGCATTGGCAACCCTTCTTCAATTACTCTGGAATAACGCCGATAAATCACTTCTTCCATCGTTGCAAAATCATCCGGACCAACAACCGTTTTTACATTATAATGCCGGTATTCTTTTTTGGCAGGTTTACCATCAATAAAAACAGGCATGGCACTTACCGCATAATCACCCTGAATGTTAGAGTTATCAAATCCTTCAATTCTTCGCGGTTCTTCTTTCATTCGCAAATCTTTCATCATTTGTTGCATGATACGATCGGTGTGTCTTTCAGGATCAATGATAGCTAATTGCTTTTCACGTTCTCGTTTGTAGGATTCGGCGTTTTTAAAACATAAATCTAATAAGTGTTTTTTATCACCAATTTTTGGAACTACATATTTTGCATTGGTAAATTCAAATTCGGGTTCAAAAGGAACAAAAATTTCTTTACTCGAAGAATTATATCTGATTCGTATTTCGTTAATAGCAAACACTAACATTTCTTCATCAGTTTCATCTAACTTCTTTTTTAACTCTAAAGTTTGTGCCTGAATGATGGTTCCATTCATGACTTTAAAGTAATTTACATAGGCTACTTTTTCGTCACTTAATATGGCAAATACGTCGGTATCCGTAATAGATGGGTGAACAATAGTAGATTTGCTTTGGTATTTTTCTAAGAGCTCAATTTTCTTTTTGGTATTGGCCGCATGCTCAAACTCTAATTTATCAGCCTGCTCCAACATTATTTTTTTTAAATCTCTGATGGCAAAATTAATATCACCTTTTATAATTTCTCTAATATGATTAATACCTCTGTTATAATCATCTTCACTTTGCTTGCTCACACAAGGTGCTTTGCATTTCCCAATTTGATATTCTAAACAGGCTGTATATTTTTTCTTATCAATATTTTCTTGATTCAAATCTAAGTTACATGTTCTTAAAGGATATAATTGTTTAATTAAATCCAATAAAATATACATGGTTGTTACAGAAGGGTAGGGACCATAATACTCGCTTCCGTCCTTTTTTAGTTGTCGTGTTTGAAATACTCTCGGGAAACGTTCGTTTTTAATTACAATCCAAGGATAGGTTTTATCATCACGCAACATGATATTGTATTTGGGCGTGAGACTTTTAATTAAATTGTTTTCTAAAATCAAGGCGTCCATTTCGGTATCCACCTTAATGGTTTTGATGTCTACTATTTTTTTCACCATGACACGTAAGCGATACGTATCATGTTCTTTGGTAAAATAGGATGTAACGCGCTTTTTTAAATTCTTTGCTTTACCAACATACAACAAATTATTATCCACATCATAATAACGATATACTCCCGGTGTTTCCGGTAATGTTTTTAGGATACTTTGTATATGTTCTGAAAATGCTTCTGACACTTTGTAAAGTTAATTTTTTTAGTTAATTTGTAGCATCTTAAAAAATAAAACCATATTTATTTCGCCACTTGATTGGGGTCTTGGTCATGCCACCCGATGTGTGCCATTGATTAAACAATTAATGGAAGATAATGTTGTGATTTTAGGGGTAACCAAAACTACTTCTTTAATTTTTGATGAGGAGTTCCCTCAGCTAAAAAAAGTGGATGTTATACCCTATGATATTCGTTATTCAAAATCATTAACCTTAGCTGTAAAATTATTAGCAGATGCCCCACGAATTTTTAAGGTTATTAAAAGAGAAAGAAAGCAGTTAGCGCAAATTATTAAAGATTACCAAATTGATGTAGTGATAAGCGATAATCGTTTTGGACTTTTTCATAAGAATACCGAGTGTATTTATATCACGCATCAACTTAATATACAGGCCGGATTATTTTCCTTCATTGCTAATAAAATTCATCATTATTACATGGCGCAATTTAATACTGTTTGGGTTCCGGATTTAGAAGACAGATCAAAAAGTTTAGCCGGTGAATTATCTAGAAAAAACCGGGCTAAAAATGTAGAATATATAGGGTATTTGAGTCGTTTACCTATTATTGAAATAAAAGAAAATACATATGATTATTTGTGTTTATTGTCAGGTCCAGAACCCTTACGAACCAAATTAGAAAGAGTCCTGATAAAAAAAGCTAATGAATCGGATAAGCAAATTTGTATAGTAAGAGGTAGTCGTAAGGAATTGAAATTTTTTACGAATAAAAATGTAACTGTTGTCAATACACCTGTTTCGGATGAACTGGCGAAAATTATTACTCATTCAACAACGATTGTTTGCCGAAGTGGTTATAGTACTTTGATGGATTTACATCATTTACAAAAAAAGAATTGTATTTTAATTCCTACACCAGGACAAGAGGAACAGGAATATCTAGCGGGTTATTGGAGTCAAAAATTTGGATCTCAGGTTATTCGGGAAAAAGAATTGTCTTCTTTTTCATTTATTTAATTTTTTAATACCTAGTAATTTGTTTTTTCTCTTATGGAAAAAAAGAAAAGATAAAATTTTACTTAGTAATTAATTTATAAACCAATTCACAATTACGGTTTCATAACTCTGACGTTTATCATTTATTTAAATGTTAAATACCATTACATTCGATGTGGTGTATTTAATCAAAAAAATAGCCTTTTATGTTTTTATTGTAGCTTCATTGGCAGTTGCAGTTTGGGGTTATCTGCGCTTAAAAGAAAGTAAGGAGCCAAATGTTTCTGTTTTAGAACACATTCCGGCAAATGCCATGTGTGTTATAGAAACTAAAAATTGCAGTGAATTAGTTTCGCAGTTAACCCGTCAAAATTTAATCTGGAATGGATTATTAACAAATGAGTCAATGCAGGTTGCTCAAAATGGTATTAGATACTTAGATTCTTTGATAAATTCATCTCCTGAAATTGCACATGTTATTTTAGATAATTCAGTGTATTGGTCTTTTATTAAGCAGGAAAAAACAACAGAACACTTAATTCAGTTTAAGTTTAAAGAAAAAAATAATGAAGATTTATTTGTAAATTTTTTTAAAACTTCATTTTCTAAGGAGACATCTGTCTCTTCATTTGAGGCATATTACTTTACAAATAACAAGCAAAAGTGGTTATTGTCGCATAAAGATGGGATTGTGTATTTAAGTTCGGATGTTGGCTTATTGCAAAACTGTTTGGAGTTGAAGAAGGAAGAATCTATCGCTACTAATAAAGTGTATTTGGATTTATTGAAATTAAATGGAGAACAAAAATCACAAGTGTATTTAAACCATACTTACACAACTATTTTATCTAAGAATTTTTTTACACAACAATCTTTATTTGGAGTTGAGGTACAATTAAATGAAATTACCTTAACCGGCTATACAAATACAGATAGTTCATCCTTATTTAACAGTTTAAAAAATCAAAGTGCCGAGAGCATAACTGGAT
This sequence comes from Bacteroidia bacterium, assembly GCA_016787365.1. Lineage (GTDB taxonomy): Bacteria > Bacteroidota > Bacteroidia > B-17B0 > Aurantibacillaceae > UBA4416. The sequence goes on along the minus strand of JAEUTR010000489.1, from coordinate 6,811 downwards.
TTGAGCATTTGCCCGATAGCCCGTTAATGATTCAGGGTGTAACTGTAAGTGATGCCAATTTATTTTACGACAATATTCAGCAACAACTTACAAAAGAAATTACAGATAAAAATGAGTCGGCTTGGATAATGCTTAACGATAGCGCTTTGTATAATATTAAAAGTGAAAGTTTTGAAAATATTGATAAGGAAATTTTATCGGCTAATTATGTATTAAACGAGGTGAATTGCCAGGTGCTTAGTCTTAAAATAAAAGATACTGAAAAAAGTGAGTTCCTCTTGAAATTAATGAGTGACAGTATATTGAGTTTTGAAGAAGAAAAAGCATATAGATTAAAAAAAGATTTGCCTCAGGTATTTTCTTTTTCAAAATCCGATTTAAAATTTCAATATGCTTATCTGTCTGAAAACCATTTATTGTTTTTTTCTAATGAATCAATATTAAAGTTTTTTCAGGAGTCGTTTACTAATAGCAGACTATTAGGTAAAAACATATCTTTTATGAATTATGCCAATGATAATCTGATGTTGGAGTGTAATTATCTGTATTATGAAAATTCGGAATTGCTCAAAGCACATAATATTAATTCGTTTATTAATTCAGAAGAACTCTGGAAATCAAATAATGCCACTTCTCAAATTTCATTAACTGCCAAGAATTATAAAAACAATATTCAGGTAAGAATAAATGCCAGCCATGCACAACCTAAAACCGATGCTTCTAATGCTTCGTCAAATATATTATGGTCGTTTACGGCAGACACTTTAGTTAATAGTAAAACGTATTTATTTACAAATCATTTAACTCAGGAAAACGAATTATGTTTTCAGGATGAAGCAAAGTCCGTTTATTTAATTAATTCAACCGGAAAATTGATCTGGAAAAAAACCATTGATGAAACCATTCAATCGGCTATTTACACGGTAGATATTTTTAAAAACGGAAAATTACAAATGTTGTTTAATAGCCAAAATTATTTGCATTTAATTGATAGAAACGGAAATTATGTTCAGGGATTTCCGGTTAAACTGCCTTCAAAAGTTACTTCTGATTTAACGTTGTTGGATTATGAGGGAAACAAAGACTATCGATTATTTTTGGCCTGTGCGGATAAACGTATTTATAATTTCTCTTTATATGGCATTAAAACAGAAGGATTTGTTCCTGTAAAAACAGATGAGGAAGTAATATTGCCTATTAATTATGTACATGTTGGATCAAGTGATTATTTAATTACGGCAGATGTGTCGGGGAAAATATATGCGTTTAGCAGAAAAGGCGAAGGGAGAATTGATTTTAAAAATAAAACCATTGCACAATTGGAACATTTATATGTTTTACCTGGAAATAATTTAGATAATACAAAATTGGTTTATGTAGACGATAAAAATAATCTATTAAATAAGATCTCTTTAACAGATAAAAAGGAGGCATTAAAAATTGGGGACGAATTAAATGATTTTAAAACTTCGTTTGCCTTAGTGGATGACGATTCGCAATCAGATGTATTAGTGTATGGCAACGCTGCTTTTTATGCTTATGATTTATTTACAGGCAAACTGGTAGAATATTTTAATGAGCTAGCAGTTTATGATGATGTTCAATTTGTACAAAACAGTGATCGTGACTGGTTTTTAGGATTTGATAAAACCGGACAGAAAATGGATGTTGTATCTTCAGATGGTAAATTATCAGCCACTTTACAAGGCGCTACTCAAAAACCATTTGTGTGTGATTTGTATAAAAATGGTAAAACGTATGTGTTACTAGTAAATGGTAGCAAGGTAAGTTGTCAAGAGTTGAAGTAAATATTGTCACCCTGAGCGGAGTCGAAGGGTGTATTAATTAATATTCAAACTTTCCAAACTCCGACTCAATGGTTACTTTTTTACCATCAAACTTTTCTACTTTTCCAATAATCTGAGCATCTACATTAAATGATTTTGAAATCGCAATTACTTCTTGTGCTAATCCTTCTGGTAAATACACTTCTAAGCGGTGCCCCATATTAAAGACTTTGTACATTTCTTTATAATCGGTTTTGCTTTGTTCGTGTATAGTTTTAAATAATGGAGGTAATGGAAATAAATTATTTTTGATAATATGAACACCTTCTACAAAATGTAATACTTTAGTTTGAGCGCCGCCACTGCAATGAACTATCCCACTTATTTTAGTGCCTAAAGTAGATAGTAATTTTTTTACAATAGGTGCATACGTTCTGGTTGGCGATAATACTAATTTACCAGCCGTAACTTGTTCTTTAATTTCTTTTCCATTGATGTCTGTATAGCTTACATCAATTTTATCAGTTAAGTTTAATTGTCCGCAATATGTTACTTCATTTGGTAATGCATTGTCATATGATTCAGGGTACTTTTCGGCAACTGTTTTACTAAATACATCATGTCGTGCACTTGTTAAACCATTACTTCCCATTCCGCCGTTATATTCAGTTTCGTAAGTTGCTTTACCCGACGATGATAATCCAACAATCACATCACCTGCTTTAATGTTATGATTTGAAATCACATCGTCTTTTTTCATACGGCAAACCACTGTGCTATCAACTATTAATGTACGCACTAAATCACCTACGTCAGCTGTTTCTCCGCCTGTTGAACGAATATCGATGCCATTATCTCTTAAATTTTGTAATACTTCTTCGGTTCCATTAATAATGGCTGAAATAACTTCACCCGGAACTAATCCTTTATTACGACCAATCGTAGAAGATAATAAAATATTATTAGTAGCACCTACACAAATTAAATCATCAATGTTCATAATCACTGCATCTTGTGCAATGCCTTTCCAAACACTTAAATCGCCCGTTTCTTTCCAATATACATAGGCTAAAGACGATTTTGTTCCAGCGCCATCAGCATGCATAATAATACAATGCTCATTGCTACCTGTTAAATAATCTGGGACAATTTTGCAAAAAGCTTGAGGAAATAATCCTTTATCAATATTGGAAATAGCATTATGTACATCTTCTTTAGATGCGGAAACGCCACGTAAATTATATTTTAAATCTGACATGTTTGAGCTAATAAAGCCCAAAGATAATAGAAAATGGGTAAAAACCTGATTGACTTTTTAACGTGATAGTAACATAAGAAATTATATCAATTGTGCAAATAACCAAAAGACATACATTCCCGTATTCAATAACTAAACAAACTCAATACGTTCCTGTATGTCTTTTTTCTTTAAATCAAACTACTTCACAATCACCAGTTTTTTATTTGTAATCGAAGCATTTCCTTTAATACTAATGTTGTAAATCCCCGCTGCTAAATTCGCTGCATCAATAATAGCTTTGCCATTTTCTATCGTTTGAGATACTACAACATTACCAGTAATATCATACACTAGAAGCAATAGTTTTTCTTTAGTAGTTAATTCAATGGTAAATGAACCGTTAGTTGGATTTGGATATAATGCTGTTACAAACTCTTTGAAATTTTCTTTAATAGAAACCACTTGTAAATATTCGTTGATTGTGGTGTTTGTTACGATAGGATTATTGTAATCGAAATAGATATAGGCAGTATTTTTTATTTTAGTTCCAGTTCCCAAATTATTTTTTGGTTTTATCTTATATTGTACATATCCTTTAGAACCTTCCGAATCTGATGTGCTGTCAGGTAATTGTATATTTTGAAAGTTGAAAAATGCTACTTTATTATTTATTGACCAAGTATTATGGTGACTATAATTAGTTACTTTAAAGGTTTCCAAATCCAAATTTGCATCAAGTGTATCAACTAATCTAATATTAAAAGCCGGTGCATTACCCGTATTTTGAAAATGAATGGTGTATGTAAACCAATCATTATAATTTGGTTCAACGTTAATTGGATAGACTTCTTTCATGTTTGGATCGTAAGAATTTACTACTCCATAACAAAGGTTATATGTATTATTATTTACATTATTATCACCACTTATTGGAGTTACATTAACGGATACACATATAGAATCGCCCGCAGTGGCTGTTGTGTCTGTTTTTAAGATGATGTTAAAGTCATTTAGAAAGTTTACACTTCCAAAATCAGCAATATTGTAAGTAAAGGTAGTTCCTGAAACTATTGGTGTTAAAGATCCTAGAGTAGGAGCAATGTATGTTACAGGACCAGACACATTGATTGTTAATTGTCCACTTACACCAGTTGCGCATTTTAAATTATACCATTGCGACATGTCACCTGCTGCTATTTTTAAATGATGATTTTGTCCTGGGAAAACTATTCCGTTCGTTAAAACAGATTGAACTCCTACATCAAATCCTGACTTACATTTCACGGAAAAATCTATATTCTCTGCAGTAGGATTTAAAGAAGTTAATTGAATAGTTGTATCAATGCCTGGGTAATTGCATTGAGAAGTATAGGGTACATTTAAAGTATCTAGTACTACTGTATAATCACCAGTAGGATAAGTGAAATTATACACCCCAAACGTATGTGAGCTTGTTTGCGATAAATATTGGTTATTGTTATCAAATAATTTAAAATTGATGTTATTCAATTTTGTGTCATCCGTATCTCTCAGGCAATTTGTATTAGTATCAAAATAGGCATTGCCTATAATCCCGTTAGCTCTTTCGCAACCATTTGGGTTTGTAAGCGTATTTCCAGGGGCACATAATGGATAAGTAAAATAAATTCCAGGCATTGTTGGCAAGTAATTTGGTAAACAATTAAAAGGATTGCCAAGAAGTTGAAGATCTATTATAGATGAGGGTAATGTTGGAATACATGAAAGTTTATTAGAGGCAGCGTATAATGCCTTGAGTTTTTTTGGTAGTGTTGGCAGATAAGTTAAACTATCGTTATCACAATTCAATATTTCGAGGGAATCGGGTAGTGAAATTATTTGAATCTTTTGATCATTATTGCAAGTTAACTCTTTTAAAGTAATTGGTAAGTTTGGTAAAGAAGTGAGGTGCTTATTGTTACTGCAATTTAACGTTAGTAAAGAGTTTGGAATTACCGGTAATGAAATCATTTTTGTTTCATCACATCTTAAGTATTTTAATTTAGATGGAAGGGAAGGCAATTGTGTTAATAATGGGTTTCTCCCACAGTTTAATGAAATGAGCGAATCTGGTAAAATTTGTGGTAAGCTATCCAAGCCAAAACTAAAACAGTCAATTTCTCTTAATCCATTGGGTAATGGAGGTAAGTACTGAGAAGTGTAGGGACTTGAAGTATTAGTACATGTTATTTTTTTTAATCCCATAGGTAGCTGAGGCCATGTGAAATGGCTGTAAAGCCTTAAGTTTATCGACTGTAGCCCAGAAGGAAAGGCTGGCAAATTTGTACTGTAAAGTTCTGCTGATAAATATTTTAAATTAGTTGGGAATGATGTGATATTAAATGTGAATGATGAATTAGTGATTATTAAATTTTCAATTGTACTAGGAAGAGTAGGCATGTTTTGCACATTATTATTAATGTAAATGTTTAGTGTTTTGAGGGATCTAAAATAGAGCAATCCAGTGTGATCTAAAATTTGAATAGCTGCTGACGATAATAGAACTATGACAGTTCTTGTTGTCACCGCCAAACTCGTTGTATCCATTTGATTTCCATTCATAGCTGAGGGAACATTAGCTTGAAGCCATGTTACAAAATTAGGATCTGGAATTGTAACATATTGTGCTTTAATGGCGGTTAAGCAGAGCAATAAGGCTAGTAGTGTAAGTAATTTTTTCATAGCGGTAGATTTATGTATTTCTAATGTAAAGTTAGAATATACGTAACTCACTATTTTACTACATTGGTAGTTATATGCTTTAAACTAATAAGTGATGGCATTTTGTCGATAAGTGATTTAACAAAAAACGCCTTGAAATTATCGAGGCGTTTTTGAATTATTGAAAGATATTTTGATTTATTAGATGATTTAGAACACCTCTTTAGCAACTCTCTTAGTGCTATCTGAAGTCCCCATCGTATAGTAGTGTAAGCAAGGTACATTGGCTTTTTTCAATTCTTTACTTTGTTCAATGCACCATTTAATTCCAACTTCTTTTACGGATTTGTCATCTTTGCATTTTTCTAATTCCACAAATAAATCTTGTGGCAAATCAATATGAAAAATTTTAGGTAAAGCGATTAATTGAGAACGAGAGCTTAATATTTTTAATCCCGGTATAATAGGAACGTTAATATCGTTTTTGCGACATAAATCTACAAACTCAAAAAACTTTTTATTATCAAAAAACATTTGTGTTACAATATAATCTGCACCTGCATCTACTTTTGCTTTCAACCACTTCATATCACTGTATAAATTTGGTGCTTCAAAATGTTTTTCAGGGTAACCTGCAATTCCCATACAAAAATCAGTAGGAGATGCATCTTTCATTTCATCATCTAAATAAATACCGCTATTCATATCTTTAATTTGTTTTACCAAATCAATAGCGTAATTATGTCCGCCTGGCTCAGGTATAAATTGAGATTCTGTTTTTATACTATCGCCACGCAATGCTAAGACATTATCAATGCCTAAAAATTGCAAATCAATTAAGGCATTTTCTGTTTCTTCACGGGTAAAACCGCCACAAATAATGTGAGGTACAGCCTCTACATTATAACGGTTCATAATAGCTGCACAAATACCAACGGTACCAGGACGTTTACGAATGCTCACTTTTTCAAGGTAGCCACCGTCACGTTTTTTATAAATGTATTCCTCGCGATGGTATGTTACATCAACAAAGGCTGGCTTAAATTCCATTAACGGATCAATGCCGTCAAAAATGGATTGAATGCTTTTTCCTTTTAACGGAGGT
>JAEUTR010000474.1 GCA_016787365.1 Bacteroidia bacterium | reverse complement strand
TATGGCAACATGGATACAAAATGATTTAAACGCAAACACACAACCATGGTTAATTGCTTACTGGCATCACCCTCCATACACTAAAGGAAGTCACAATTCGGATAACTCTAATTTTTTAGATGGAGAATTGGTTGATATGCGACAAAATATTATTCCAATTCTTGAAGCAAAAGGAGTTGATTTAGTTTTAAATGGACACAGTCATGTGTATGAGCGATCCTATTTATTAGATGGGCATTATGGATATTCAAGTTCATTAACTCCTGCTATGAAAAAAGATAATACATCAGGAAGTTATCCTGTTGATTGCGCTTACCATAAACAAACACAAACTACCAGCTCACATAAAGGAACGGTATACGTTGTTTGTGGCTGTTCAGGGAAAAATGATTCAAGTCCATCTTCCGGTTGGCCACATCCGGCAATGTATAAATCCGCCAATACTATTTATGGCTCAATGGCAATTGATATTAAAGACAACAAACTGGAAGGAAAATTTATTACCTCAACAGGTACAGTCTTCGATTCTTTTACAATAATTAAAAATGCCGGCGGTAGCAAAACATATACCGTTTGCCCTAATGAATCTATAAACCTTAAGTCTACCTTTCCGGATAAAGTAACCTGGTTTCCGGATAATATACAATCCGATTCTATTAGTATCAGTACTCCGGTTAGTACAGTGGTTTATGCAACAGATCTTGCTGGATGTATTAAGGATACCTTTAACATTAATGTTATTTTAGATAACTCCTGTGTAACAACTGGGTTAGAAGACAAACATTCAGCTGTTTTTTCGGTTTATCCAAGTTATTTACAAAACACAACCGGTTACCTAATTATTGAAAGTCCTTTTTCTGTTACTACTACTATAAAAATAATAGATGTAACCGGAAAAGAATTACTAAACGAACGTATGCCGCTTTTAGAAGGAAAGAACAAACTAGAACTTCCCTTTTTATCTACAGGTATTTATTTTATGAAACTAGCCACTGATACTTATGAAACAAATTACAAATTATATGCTGAATAAGATTTCAATTATCCTGCTATTTATATTTTGTGAAAATCAAATACAGGCTCAGTGCATCACTACAAATGTACCCGGAGATTTGATTATTAGTTCAAATATTATTTTATCCGGAACCTATAATGTAAGTGGAACATTTAAAGTATTACCATTTGTTACTGTTTATGTCAAAACCTATTCATCCGGCGGATGCGGAAAATTAATTATTAATGCTCAAAAAATTAGTATTGAAGGCACAATTGACGGGAATTATGCAGGTTATACAGGCGGAACGGGAGGATTGGGTGGTAATATAGTAAGCAGTTTAACAGGTGATCAAACAGCAATTAATACCTGTAGTAATAAAGATAATACGGGAATTATCATTGTTGAAGGTGGAAAATACGGAAATAACGGTTTAGGAACTGGTGCAGGTTTAAAAGGGCAAAATGGACAAAACGGATCAGGACCAAAACAACAATGTTTGAGTAATGATGATGAATGCGGAATGATTGGAGGTGCCGGAGGATCTGGAGGAGGTGGAGGTGCCAGTTATGGAGGAAGTGGAACTACAGCAGCAAACGGAGGAAGTGGAACCAGTTCATATACAGCAACAGGAGTAAACGTTTCAACTGGATATGTTGTTTTTTCAGGAAATGGAGGTGTTGGAGGAAATCCTGGTAACGTTTTTGGAACTGACACCGGACAAGATATTGACATGGGTTCAGGCGGTGCAGGTGGCGGCGGTGGCGGACGATCTTATGATGTTGGTTTAGCCGGCGGCAAAGGCGGAAATGGTGGTGGTTTAATACAACTAATAGCTATTGATACATTAAAAATTACAGGGAAAATACTAGTGAATGGAGAAGCCGGAGCAGCAGGTGGTAATGCGGGTAACGGCGGCATCTCTCCCAATTGTTGTTCGGATGGTTGTGATGATTCGGGAGAAGCAACATTATCTTGTGGCGCAGGCGCAGGAAGTGGCGGCGGTGGAGGATCAGGTGGAGGAATCTATCTCGAATCACAAACAATAGCAACTATAACCGGAATTTTACAAAGCAATGGTGGTAATGGCGGAAATAGTGGGATAAAAGGAGATGGTACAACCGCCAATTATTCAGGAGGTGTGTTTTGCGGAAATCAAACTATTATAAGCGGAAATGGAGCCGCAGGAAACAAAGGCGGAGCTGCAGGGGGAGGAAGAATAAAAATTTTTGTGCCTACTTGTTCATCTTCAACCGTAACTCCAAATTATACTATTAATGGTGGCACAGGATATACAAACGCATCAAATGGAAGCTATCAAGTTATGTGCGGCGTAACAAGTATCAATGAATCTATAAAAGAACAATTCGCGTTAAGAGTATTTCCGAATCCTTTTTCTGAAAATGTAACGATACAATTTAAGTATGATGAAACGCCTGAATTTATAAGTGAAATTACTGTTTTAAACACTTTAGGCATGATCATCAAAACCATTGCATCAGATGAATTAAAATATAACAGAACGATACAAATTGATTTATCTGAGCTTACATCTGGTATTTATTTTATAAAAACAACCATTAATAACTTGAGTTATGATTACAAAATTATTAAACAGTAGATTTTTCTTTTTATTATTTACTTTCTGTGTAATTAATATAAGTGCTCAATCACAAAGAAGTTCTTCTTTAGAAGCATGCTTAGCGCCTTTTTATCACGGCGTTGCATCCGGCGATCCAATGGCTGATAAAGTTATTATTTGGACAAGAGTAACACCTGATACCATTTCTTCTGATCCTGTTTTGGTTTCATGGCAAATGGCAACCGATACTGGAATGACAAATGTTATACAGGGAGGAAGTATCATTACAGATAATAACATGGATTATACTGTAAAAATAGATGTAACAGGATTGAATGCAAACACTTGGTATTATTATGAGTTTGAATCTAACGGTAAAAAATCACCTAGAGGAAGAACAAGAACAGCACCACAAAGCGGCGCTGATAGTTTGAGATTTGCAATCGTTTCTTGCGCAAACTTAGAAGCTGGTTTTTTTAATGCTTATAAAGTATTATTAAACAGAGCAGATTTTGATGCCGTAATATGTTTGGGAGATTATATATACGAATATGAATCAGGCGGTTATTCGCCAAATGCAACAGCCAACCGACAATGGCTGCCATCAAATGAAATTTTATCTTTAAGTGATTACAGGGCGCGCTATTCAACATATCATTTAGATGATGATTTAAGAAGACTACATCAACAGTTTCCTTTTATTACTATTTGGGATGATCATGAATCAGCCAATGACGCTTGGATGAATGGTGCTGAAAATCATACCTCAGCAAGTGAAGGTCCTTTTGCTGTTAGAAAGGCCAATGCTAAACAAGCCTATTTTGAATGGTTGCCAATTAGACAACAAGCGGGCGCTGCCGACCCATATCAAATCTTCCGAAAATTAACTTACGGAAATTTAGTAGATTTTATTATGCTTGATACCCGTCTTCATGGCCGTGATTTACAAGCTGGTACTACCGGAGCAACTGTAACTTCAAATAGCAGACAATTATTAGGAACCGATCAATTTACTTGGTTAGGAAATAGATTAGATTCATCAGTTGCACAATGGAAGGTAATAACTCAACAAATTATGATTGCCCCATTAAAAGTTTTTGGACAAGCAGTAAATGGAGATCAATGGGATGGATATCCGGCAGAAAGAAATAGAGTGTTTAATCACATTCTTAATCATAATATAAAAAATGTAGTAGCAATAACCGGTGATATTCATTCCTCTTGGGCAAATGATTTACCAACCTCAAGTTATAATAGTACAACCGGAGGTGGCTCAGCTGGTGTTGAATTTGTTGGACCAAGTGTTACCTCTCCTGGATTAAGTATTCCTTTAGGCGCCGCTGCCATTCAAGCTTCAAACTCTCATATTAAATATGCAGATTTATCACAGCACGGATTTATGATATTAGATATTAATAAAACTAGAACTCAATGTGATTGGTATTATATTAGTACCATAGATCAATCCTCTAATTCTTTTACTCATGCAAAGTCAATGTATGTAAATCACTTAGAGCGATTTTTAAGAACTACCAATTCAGCAAGTATGCCAAGAAATTCTGTATTTGCAAACTTAGCGCCTATATGCCCACGAAGTACAAATATCTCGACTGGCTTATCAAGCTTTTCATCACCTATAAGATTATTAAATGTGTTTCCGAATCCTGCGCAAAAAGAAATTGTTATAAGCTTTTTAGGTCAACAAGCAAGCAGTGGTAAAGTAACGTTATACAATACTTCAGGACAAAAGGTATTTGAATTAAATTTTAACGATAATGACATTTATAATAATCAATTGCAATTAAACGTAAATGATTTAGCAACTGGTATATATAATGGAACCGTTGAAATTAATAAACAAACATTATGTTTCAAGTTTGTAAAAGTAACTAATTAATAATGCTTGACTTTATTAGGAAAAATTTAAAAACAACTTTTATTTGTGCTGCTTTTATTGTCAGTTGCTCTTTTTTAAATTTTAGTGTTTACAATGCCTCAAATTTTAAGAAACCTGTTTTTATAGAAAATAATACCAAGAAACTTATTTCTATTTTAGATAAGTCTATTCAAATTGCAGATTCTACTATTAATGCGGAAAAGTTAAATCAACTCCAATCCAGTTATTTTATTGCTCGCAAGTATTATAAACAAATTGAATGCTTTATTGAGTATTGCTCTCCGTTTGATGCCAAATATTTTATTAATGGTCCATTAGTAAAAAAATCCGACTTAGAAATTGGAACGCGCATCGTTGATCCACATGGATTTCAGGTAATTGAAGAGCAACTATTTGGTGTCGACTCTATTGACGGATCACTTCTATTAATTGAATTAAAGCTTTTGAAAGAAAGTTTTAAAGCTTTTGAAAGCAAATTAAATAATGTAACCATCAATGATTCCCAAATAATAGAGATGATGCAATTTGAACTCATACGAATGAGTGCCTTAACATTAAGTGGTTATGATGCGTCTTTTACAAAAACAAATAGTGAAGAATGTAAAAACGTTTTTGAAGGATTTAGAGCATTACTGCATGATGTTAAACTAAAAAATCAAGAAAAAGGTTATCCTGTTGAGCTTCATCAAAAACTAATTTCCAGATTAAAGTTAGCGGAAAACTATTGTGTACTTCATAAAGATTATGATTCTTTTAATCGTATATTTTTTATAACACAACACATCAAACCAATCTATAAACTATTAGTTAAAATTCATCAAACTGAACTATTTCCATATACTCAGGTAGATTATGCCATTAACTTAAATAACGAACATATTTTTGAAAGAGAATATTATAATATCAATTACTTCACAATAAAAACAAATGATACTTTAGGAAATCCTTTACAGGCTAAATTAGGAGAGCTATTGTTTTTTGATCCCGTTTTGTCTGGTAATAACAAACGAGCCTGTGCTTCTTGCCATAAACCAGAATTAGCATTTACAGACGGTTTCAAAAAAGGCATATCATTTGAAAAAGATAGTTTAGATAGAAACACTCCTACTTTATTGAATACCGTTTTTCAAAAAAATTTCTTCTACGACGGAAGGGCTCGCCAATTAGAACAACAGGCTAATGATGTGTTACATAATCAAAGAGAGATGAATTCGTCTATTGAACAGATGATTGATAAACTAAATCAGAGTGAAGAATATCAATCCTTATTTAAAAAATCATTTAAAGGAACAGCAGACACAAATATTAACTACTATGGCATACTAAAAGCAATTACAGAATATGAAAAGCAATTAGTCTCTATGAACAGTCGATTTGATAAATACATAAAAGGAGATTATAAACAATTAAATACACAAGAAATAAATGGATATAATTTATTTTCAGGAAAAGCGTTATGCGGTAGTTGTCATTTCTTTCCTTTATTTAATGGTCTTGTGCCACCCATTTACAATGATACAGAGTATGAAGTGATTGGTGTGCCAGAACAAATAAATAGTAAGCAAATTGATAAAGATAAAGGTAGAATTATTGTATCAAGGGTTCACATACATCAACATGCATTTAAAACACCAAGTATAAGAAACATTCAATTAACCGCACCCTATATGCACAATGGTATATATAAAACATTAGAAGAAGTTATTGATTTTTATAATAAAGGGGGAGGTCAAGGTCTTGGTGTTAATATACCAAATCAAACTTTACCTTTCGATTCATTGCGATTAAGCAAGAAAGAAATTAACGACATTAAAGCTTTTATGCTTACACTAACAGATACTACTGGCATTACACAAAAACCAAAAAAACTTCCTCGTTTTAATGATGATAAATTAAATCATCGTGTAATTGGTGGCGAATATTAAATTAGTCGATAACATAAAGTTATTTGTCTAATAAGTATTTATCTAACATTGTATTCATATATACGTAAGATTGTAGCCGCACTTTTGTAAAAATTTATAATTCGTATTATGAAAAACATTTATTTATTAATTGCTAGTATCAGTTTATTAATTAGCTGTAAACAAGAACAAAAAAATCAGGATCCGGAATTAGCTGCAATTATTAAGCGAAACACTATTATAATTAAAGGTTCAGACACTGAATTGCAAATGGTAAAAAATCTTTCAAGATCTTTTTCCAAAGAACATACTGAAGTAACAATAGATTTATCGGGAGGAGGAAGTAGCATCGGTATTGAGGCACTCATCAATAACGAAACAGATATTGCTAATTCGTCAAGAGAAATGAAACCGTCGGAAATAGCAAGAGCCAAACAAAAAGGTGTTAATCCTATACCAATTATGTTTTCTGTAGATGCGTTAGCTATTATTACGCATTCTAAACTGGGTGTTGATAGTTTATCTACAGAACAACTAAGTCAAATATTATCCGGCGAAATAGTAAACTGGAAAACGTTAGGTGGTCCGGATTTAGCAATTGTAATTTATGGAAGAGATAGTACATCCGGAACGTACTCGTATTTAAAAGATAAATTTATCAGAGCTCCTTATTCCGCAAAGATGAAACATATGCATGGCAATGCCGAAATTGTAAATGCAGTAAAAAATAATATTGCTGCAATTGGTTATGCCGGTGTTGGATATTTAATGGATGAAAACGGAAAACCAAATGGCAGTATATGGGCAATGCCAATCTATATTAAAGGCTCACGTGCCTATTCTCCATATGAAGTTGCTGCTGTTAAAAAAGGAGATTATGTATTAACAAGGCCATTATACCAATACATAAATGGAAGACCAAGTGCTCAAATTTATGATTTTATCATGTCCGAATTAACCCGTCGAGGTCAAGAAATTATAAAGGCTCATGGTTATTTTCCCATTAATGATTATCAAAGTGAAATAAATCGATTAAACGGATTATAAAATTTGTGTGTCATCATAAGGTTAATAATCTATAGATTTTAGAACCCTTTATATATACCATTATTTTAAGGACGCTTAATGTTTGGTGAATGATAACTTTTCGTTTAGGATATAATTTTGACCCAAATGAAAAATAAAATCTTTATAATTATAATATTCATTTATGGTTTAATAATCAATTATTCCTTCGCTCAAACCGTTTTATCAGTAGGGGATATTGCTGTAATAGGATTTAAAACTAATAATAATACAGATGGAGGAAACGATGCTATTAAATTAGTTACTCTGACGGACTTGCAATGTAATACAACATTTATTGTAACTGATAATAATTGGCGAAACAGCTCTCCAATTGGTTGGGCTTGTGATGATGACGAATTTGGTTTATTAATTACCTGTAATACAGCTATTGCTGCCGGGAGTATATTTTATTTTGATGTTAGCGCATCAGGTGGAACAGCAAGTTGTTCAGGAGGAACAATTACTAAAACAGCCATAGGTAATCCATGGGGTACAGATTATGGATTAAGTAGCGGTGGAGATAATATCTATATTTTGCAAGGAACAAGAACGACTCCTGTTTTTATTTTTGCAATTAAAAATGGGTCCTTTTCAAATAATTCCTGCACTAACAAAGATCAGGCGGGTCTTCCTTCAGGTTTAACATTAGGCACAAATGCTGTGGCAATGACCTCCAGTCAAAATCAATGGCATTTTAATTGTGTTGTAAATAACGGAACCAAAGCAAGTATAAAAACAGCAATTTGTAATTCAGCTAATTGGACTAACTCTTCAGGACAAAGTTGGAATACAGAGTCCGGAGTGTTTACTATAACAAATGGAGGTGTTCAATACGGCGTTTTAGCAGTTTCTGGTGCCGGTTGTGGTTGCCTCTCAGGTTGTAATTTAGCATATTCCGGCAGTACAAATTGTACCGGTGTAAGTGGTGATTGCACGTCAGGTTATCAATCCATGAGCAGAAATATTGTTGTACCTGTTGGTTGTACTTATTCTGTTACAGCCGAAATGAAAAACAGAGGAAATGGCTGTTCTGCATCTGGAGCTGATGGAGATTGCCAAACCTGTGACGTTGTAAAAGTGGACATTTTAGGCGGATCAAAATCATTTCAGCAAGGATCTGGTAATTCATCATTAATCGATAGTTATTCTTCTGCAGGACCGAGCACAATAGTTGTCTCTGGAAAAGCCAATAGAGCAGATGAGATAATTACTTACGGCATAAAAGTTACTCCTTGTAATTGTTCCAATTTATTTTTGCCTGTAGAGTTAATCAATTTCAATGCAAGTCTTCAGGAACATCATGTTGAACTAAAATGGGCAACTGCTTCTGAAACAAATATTAATTACTTTACTATCGAACGATCAAAAGATGTTATTTCATGGGAAACCTTATATGCGATTGAAAGCTTAGGGAACTCAAACACACCACACACCTATTCTGTTTTTGATTCTTCTCCTTTTGAAGGAATCTCTTATTATAGATTAAAACAAACAGAGTTTGACGGCAGTTTTATATACTCAAAAATTGAATCTATATCTTCTAATAACGATTTCATTAATGTTTATCCAAATCCAAACGAAACCGGTTTACTAAAAATTTTGGTGAGTAATAACAAACGTTTTAAAATAAAACTTGTAAATGCGATAGGTCAAATTATTTATGAAGAACAATTAAATAATGCATTAACAGAATTGGATTTAACAATGTTTGAAAAAGGTGTTTTTATTCTGTTCATCACAAACGAAATCGGCACTTTTACTAAAAAAGTAATTTATCAATAGAATAAATACACGTACCGTTAATCATAGATGTTAATGTTTTTTTGGATTCGCCTTGTGTTTATGATGGTTAATTCTATTTAAACAAATCAAACTATACATTTAAAAAAGAGATAATGTTTTAAAAACGATTAGTTTTCTTTTGTAATCTACTTTTGAAACAGGAATAATCAAAAACGATTTTTCTATAAAGTGAACATCCTACAGGAATTCTTCGCCAACGAATGAATAATCCGAAACCGCTTTCATTTATTAATCTAATATTTTTAAAATGAAAAATTTCGCTTTGCTTCTATTATTAAATCTTTCACAAGTTTACTTTAGTCAGGTAAATATTACAACAGGAAGTTATGTTCAAAATTTTGGTACTGCCAATATTACTTCCTGGACAAACAACTCTACTTTTACAGGCTGGTATATTGGGTCTGGCACACATCGGGGTTACGCAAACATTTCAGCGGCTGTAAACTCATTTAACGCAGGAGGATACTATACATACAATTGCGGTGGAGATTCAAAAATAGGATCCAGGGCCAGCGGAAGCGCGACACTGTTATACTATGGCGTTGTTTTACAAAACAATACCGGACAAACTATTAGAAGTATTAAAGTAAAATATAGTGGGTATCAAATGTCTTTAGCAGAAAACGGCGCCACTAATACTATAAATTTTGAATATATAACCGGAGCATCTGCTCCATCTATTACTGCCGCTTCGGCAACTAACGTTCCCGCACTGGCATTTACACAATTACAAAATGACGGCTCAAGCGGCAGCAATCAGCTTAACTGGTATCCCTGCACACAATTTCAGGCAACAATACAAGCTTGTATTCCTGTTACATTAGCTAACGGAAGTTATATTCTATTAAGATGGAAAGACGCTGATGATACTGGTAATGATCATCATATGGCCATAGATAATTTAGATGTTGCATTTGATTTAACGGGCGCATCCTGCTTAACATTACTTTCGGTTGAATTATTAAACTTTGATGCTTTTTATAATGGAAAAACTGTTGATTTAAAATGGACAACGGCCACTGAAATCAACAATGATTATTTTACCGTTGAACGTAGTAGAGACGGAATAAATTTTAAAGCTATATTTACCATGAAAGGTAAAGGAAATAGTACTAATCAAATAAATTATAATGGCGTGGACGAAAATCCAAAAAACGGAATCTCCTACTATCGTTTAAAACAAACAGACTTTGATGGTACATTTTCCTATTCAGAAATTAAATCAATAGAAATTTCTGATAATAAATTTAACGTATATCCAAATCCAACACAAACAGGTTTACTAACTATTTCTTCTGAAACAGATTCTTATTATAACATTAAAATTTTTGATGTCTTGGGTAAAATTATTTTCGAAACCCCATCAACTAATTTAGTTTCTCAAATTGATTTAACAGCTTATAATAAGGGAATTTATTTTATTCAAATCACTTCTGATAATACATCATATATTAAAAAAATCCTTTATCATTAAATCAATAACGGTTTAATGTTCTAAGATTAATGTTGATTTCTCAATTAAAACTACTCTCTTCCTTTTGAAAAATTTCCCATTTTATTAATATAACAAGCTTATAAGTAAAGTTAGTGTTAAGTTAAACAGGGTATTGTTAAGTTAATTAAATAATTTTAAAAATCATTTGTACTTTTACATTCATCTCATATTAAAAAAATAACTATGAAAAAAGAACATAAAGAAATGCTAAAAACAATTATTAGCAATCAGGAATTAATAATGAAAGCTTTGAAAATTGAAATTCCGGCGAAAGAGGTTAAAAAAGAAACACATAAAAAAGTAGCAGCTAAAAAAACAATTGCCAAAAACAATGTTATAAAAAAATCGCCGGCTAAAAAAGTTGCTGCAAAAAAATAGCAGACTAAAATTTTAATTAAATAAAAAAACCTATTCAATATTGAATAGGTTTTTTTGTACCATGGGCAACAGTACGTGTTAATCTTGTTTAACAATTTTGGAAACAGTATTATTTACTTTAATAAAATAAGATCCGTTTTTCCAGTCTTTTGTATTAATACTAATTTCTGTATCATTTGTTTTTTCTGTATAAACTAGCTCTCCTAAAACATTATAAATATAAATGCTTACTTCTTTGTTAATTGTAAAATCAGTGTTCCAATTAACTTTAAAGAAATGCGTAAATGGATTTGGATAAACACGTAACACATTATTTTTATCATTACTCGTTAATCCTGTACATGTATTTACGCTTTGTGTTATAACGGCAGAAGAACCACATAATCCATCATTAACGGTTATGGTATAATCAGTTGTTATGGTTGGCGAAACAACTGTTGTTATCGTTGTTGCTCCATCAGACCACGTGTAAGATGTTGCGCTTGATGTTGCCGTTAAAGTAGCGCTTTGTCCTGAGCATAACAAGGTGTTTGATGTTGTCGCAGAAACAGAAGGTAAAGCATTAAACGTTAAAGAAACTGTATTGGAAGGAATAACACATCCTACATTATCTAATTTAACTGAATAGCTACCGGTTGTTGTAGCATTATAAACAGAAGTAGTAGCTCCTGAAACTGCTGTTACACCATTATACCAGGTATAAGTTGCGCCTGACAATGTATTTGTTGTTACGGTTAATGTTTCGCCCTCACAAGCTGTTGTTGTTAAAGATGTAACACTTGCCGTTGAAGAAGGGCATGCAATTTCATAAACAGATACAGAACTACTTACTTCATTTCCTAAAACTATATACGCTTTTCCTGTAGGGCTATTTGGTTGAGTCACATAAATAATTCCTTCCGGACCTCTGTCCCCTGTTAATCCTGTTAATCCTCTGTTATTTACATATTGTACAAATTGAGGGGATGCAGGATTACTGATATTAAAAACCATTAGTCCACCAACGCGTTCCATACTTACAAAAGCATAAGGCTTGCCCGCAATCATAGCAACTGTTACGCCTTCCGGCTCAGGTCCTTTGTCATCACTTCTGTCTTTTTTTGTAATATTAGTATTACTGCAATTAAACATAACTCCATAGGTTGGATCGTTAGCTGTAATTTGTTCTAAATCATCTCCGCTATCATAAACTAACGTTCCGGTAGTTGCGTTCCATATAGAAAACGAACGAGTACCAAATGTATAAATTTCATCAAAATCTCCGTCATTGTCTATATCTCCTGTTCTGTTAGTACATTTTAATTTTCCAAGATTAGCGTTTGATTTCATAACCGATGCATAAGGAAAAACTGTTGGATCTAAAGAATAAGTAGCGGCGCCAATTGTTGTCTCTTCGTTATTGGCAGCGCCATAATCCGCTCTGGAATCTCCTTCATTTGCTGTAATTAAGTATTCTACTCCACCAACATTAAAATGCGATAAAGCATCCGGCAAATACATCCCTTTGATTGGAAAATTTGCAATATTTACATTTGAACCATTATTTGTTGCATCTAATCCATTACCAAAAACACTATGGTCTTTAAATCCTAATGGTTTAATATCTGTTATTGTATTTGTTGTTAAGTTTACATAAGCAAAAGCATTGTTTTCCTGAAGAGTAACATATGCTGTTAAATCATCGTCCGAAACAGTAATGTATTCCGGTTCCATATCCTGAGCTACACTAGCTCCTGAACCATAGATTCTTACACCACTTGCTTTTAAAGATGCTGACTGTGAATTGAATGCAGTAAATAAAGCTGTAGTTACATTAGATTGAGACAACGATGCAATACCTCCGGAAATATCAATAATACTTACAGAGCCTTCCGGATCAATGGTATATCCAACATTAGGCTGGCCTTCGTTTGCGGTTAATACTTTTGTTCCTGCATGATTAAACGTTACCATATCAGGCAAAGCACCAACCGTTACTTGTTTTTGGAATACACCATTGGTATTAAAAAACACAACAAATCCATCTTGTTCAGGAACGGTGTTTTCAATTGCACAAGCTACTATTCCGTTTTTAACCGCCACACTATTAATATTACCATAAGAAGAAATGTCTATAGAATTAATAATTGACATGTTTGCCGGATTTGAAAAATCAATGATGTCTAACTTTTTACCTATTGAATTTGCAACGAATAATCGCTGTGAGATTGGATCGTGTGCAACAATTTCTGCCGAATTCGTTCCAGACACTCCGTTTGTAAAACTTGATACAAATGTCATACTTACTTCATTGTTTCCAACAGGAGTATTAGCATCGTTATCCTTTATAAAAATAGTTTGTTGAATAATTCCTGACAACGAAGCATTCACTGGATTTTGAAGTTTAATGACAAAATATTCCGACTCTTCTGCAATTGCATCGTCATTTATAGTTATTGTTAATGGCAATGTGCCTGTAGCATTTGCCGGAAAAGTAACCGTTTGTGTCGTGTATGCTAAATCAGAGCCAACACCCGCTGTTCCAAAAGGAATAACTACAACCTCAACAGAAGAAGGATTTGAATTAGATGATGTAATTGAAATATTAGCCGTAACCGTTCCTATAGATTCTAATATGGTTTGATTGTCAACAGTAAATGCAAGGTTAGCAGGTGGTAATACGCTAGACAATACAACAGATGATGTTCCATCTGTTAATGCGCCCGTGCTCCAAACTCTATTTGATGTATAAGTGTTACTTACAGGATCAAATGTTCCTGTTGCAATTAAATTTACTGCACCTGGATCTGAGGCTAAAAAACTTGAGGTTTGTACTTTACCTCCTGTATATAAATCGTTAACCGGCAATTCATAACCTCCAGTAGCTGTTGTTGCTGTTCCTATTGCTGTTCCATAAAAAATCGCATCAACGGGCACTGTTGTATTTGTTATTGTTGCAATATCTGCTGCAAAAACAGCAACACCATCTGCATTACCTCCACCGTTTCCAAAAACACCACCTGTTGCCGCAGCTCCAAAGCCATCACCGGCAATGGTTCCTGTATTTATCGTTCTTAATTTGATACCTGTTGGTGCCATTGAAGAGCCTCCCACATACACAACATCGCCTGCTGCCACCGTTCCCGTATTAATACTAAAACCATATGTTAATGAGCCGCCGGCCACCCATCCCGCAGATGTTGCCGTACCGTTATTTGAAACAATAACACTATATGGTGTTATCGAAAAATCTATATTTTTACTTACTCTAAATTCTACATATTCAAATGGTGAATCGGTTCCAGAAGGGTTTACCATAAGTTCACTGATAATTAATCCCGGATTTTGTGCGCTTATTTTTAATACTAAAAAAAGGCAGGTCAAAACCGTTAGTTTTCTTGTTTCCAATACAATTTTCTTCATTTTTTTCTGATTTGATTTTGGCAAATCTCACATATATATCCTATTTTCAATTTAACAGAAAATGAACAAACAGTTAAAAGATGCTCTTGATGTATTAGAAAAGCGTTAACTTAATATGCTATGTATGTAAACTCTATTTAATAATAAATTTACAAGCGGATGTGTTTGAAAATTAAACCGTATTATTAAAGCAGTGCCCTAAACAATAAAAACAAACTACAAGACAAGATAATTGTAACCGGTAAAGTTAAAATCCATGCCAAAGCAATATTTATAATGGTTCCTTTTTGTAAATTTTTTAATCCCTTTTTAGCCACCATGGATCCCGCTATTCCGGATGATAACATGTGTGTAGTGCTTACCGGTAAACCAAAGGCAGATGCTAAGCCAATCCCTCCGGCGGCTATTAATTCCGCACTTGCACCTTGAGCATAACTCATGTGTTGTTTCCCAATTTTTTCACCTACTGTTTTTACAATACGTTTCCAGCCAACCATTGTTCCTAAGCCTAAAGAAACAGAAATCATAATGATAACCCAATACGGAGCATATTCTACCATTGTTTTTGCTCCTTTAATTTCTGTTTTTAATGTTTTTAGTTCTTTGTAACTTAACGATAAATTACCACTTGATATTAATTTTTCACAGGCTTTTGTAATTTGTACAATATCTTTTCTTAATTCAAATCTTATAGTTGTTGATATTTCGTTTGAATTGTATTTTCCTTTTGCTTCTTCCCTAAAATGTTTTGTATGTATAGAAATATCATTATATAAATAACGTTGTTTATCTGATAATAGAGATGTATCTGCTTTTGATACTAATTGCTGAATATGTTCAATGTTAGCATTTATACTTTGAATATTAACTTTATCATTAATTGAGAAATAGCCTGGTATTATTGCAATTAAAATAATCATAACCAACCCCACTCCTTTTTGTCCATCGTTTTGCCCATGGAAAAAACTTACTAATCCACAAGTTGTCCATAATATCATTCTAATCCAAAGTGGCGGCTTTTTTCCTAGAATTGGTTCTTTATAAATAATTTCATTTTTAATTAGTCTTTTAAAAATAAACATCATAATAATAGCTGCTGAAAAACCTAACAGAGGAGATATTAATAAGGCTAATCCTGTTTCTTTAACTTTGTGCCAATTAATCACATCTTCACTGTTTGTATTTGGCAAAAAATAAAACGCAATTCCTATTCCTAAAATAGATCCTATTAATGCGTGAGAACTAGATGCCGGTATGCCAAAAAACCATGTTCCTAAATTCCAAATGATAGCAGAAATTAATAAAGCTAAAACCATCGCTATTCCATGATAAGCATTACTATCTAGTAATACTTCCATCGGTAGTAGGTTAATTATTCCCATTGCCACTGCTATACCTCCAGTCATGACTCCTGTAAAATTTAGTATCCCACTATACACCACTGCCACGGTTGGCTTTAGTGAGTTTGTATAAATTACTGTTGCTACAGCATTCGCTGTATCATGAAAGCCGTTTACAAATTCGAAAGTACACGCTAATAACAAGCAGATGATTAATAATACAATAAGTCCGGTAGCCATAATGTTTGTTTAGATTTTAAAAGTAAATTATTTAAAATCCGACTGTGTTACGGCAGTATTATTGATTTAAAAAATTCAGTAACATTAACTGTACATAAAAAACCCCGATGATTATTTATCATCGGGGTTTTTTGTAATGAATTGTTTTTTATTATAAAATCGCTCGGAATAATAAAAATAAGGCACCTGATAAAATCATCGTTACAGGCAATGTTAATACCCAAGCTAAAAAGATGTTTGTGATTGTCTTACGTTGTAAGTTTTTTAATCCTTTTTTTGCAACCATACTTCCCATAATACCTGAACTTAACATGTGTGTAGTACTAACCGGAACTCCGTATGCTGACGCAACACCAATACCCATAGCAGCTACTATTTCTGCAGAAGCTCCCTGAGCATAACTCATATGTTGTTTTCCTATTTTTTCTCCGATTGTTTTTACAATTCGTTTCCATCCAATCATCGTTCCTAATCCTAATGAAACCGAAATCATAATAATTACCCATGATGGCGCATATTCTACTAATTTTTTTGCTGCTTTAATTTCTGTTTTAAGCGTTCCTGCATCGTTTTTTGAAATAGCAACATTAGCGCTTTTTAATAATTTTTCTGCGCTTTTTGTGATTTTCACAATATCTTTTCTTAATTCAAAACGATCTGTCAAGGCTACAGATTCTGAAAAGGCTTTGCCCGCAGTAGCCTCTGTAAAATGCGCAGAGTGTTTTTTAATGGTATTAAAATTTTTAAACTCTTCTTTTCCAAATTGTGTAGTATCCGTTCCTGAGATAATTTTGTTAATTACCATCACATTGGCATTAGTACTTTGTAAATTAATATCAGCATCCAACGAAAAACTTGCCGGTAAAATGGCAATCAATATCATCATGACTAAACCAACTCCTTTTTGTCCATCGTTTTGACCATGAAAAAAACTAACCAACCCACAGGTAGTCCATAATAGCATTCGAATCCAGATTGGCGGTGTTTTTCCGGGAATTGGTTCTTTATAAATAATCTCATTTTTTACTAAACGTTTAAAAATAAACATCATCATAATGGCTACTGTAAAACCTGCTAATGGAGAAATTAATAATGCCAACCCTGTATCTTTTGCTTTATCCCAGTTTACAGCACTACCACCAACATTATCTGGTAAAAAATAAAATGCCAACCCAATACCAATAATAGAACCAATTAAAGTGTGTGAACTAGATGCCGGTAACCCAAAATACCAGGTGCCTAAATTCCAAATAATAGCCGATAATAATAAAGCTAATATCATTGCAATGCCGTGATACACGTTACTGTCTACCAATACTTCCATGGGCAATAAGTTAACAATACCCATTGCTACTGCAATACCTCCGGTTAACACTCCTACAAAATTTAAAATTCCACTATAAACCACAGCAACTGTCGGTTTCATGGAGTTAGTATAAATAACTGTTGCTACAGCATTAGCCGTATCGTGAAAACCATTCACGAATTCGAAAGTACATGCTAACACTAAGCATATTACTAAAAAGATAATCAAGGTCGTTGTCATATTGTTAATTTTGGGTAAAAGTAAGCCGTTGTTTATTTATCAATGTTAAGTTAATGTTAAGTTCTGATTTTTAAATTCCTAATTCTATTTGAAAAACGGCAAAAAAGTAACTATTGTGATTTTCTTGTTTACTTAAATCCCTTTCTCTATTATAAAAAACATTGCCTTGAACTTTTACTTTGTGCTTATTTAAATATTTAGTAACGCCTAAGCCATATTGTTCGTTTTCTCTCATTTTAGTTAATAAATCATTATGAGGACTTACTAAAGAATGGCGCAAAGCTATTTCAAACATATTTTTAAAACAATAACTTAATTGTGTGTTTATCCCATCTCCAGTAAGAATTGTTCTGCTTTTTAAGTCTGTTCCAAGCACAATAGGTGAGCCTTCTGTATCTCGTCTGATATATTCGCTACTTAAGGCTATTCCTTTATATTTAAATAAAAAATCGGCCATGTATAGATTAAAACTTCTTGTCGCCAATAAATCTTTCCCAAGCTGGCCAGCTGTTCTTACTGCCAAGTCGTTTAATTGATACCCTCCCGCAATAGATATTTTTGGTTTAGGTTCTCTCGCTAAATCTCCCTCATAATAATCTCCACCATCAGTAAATTGACCTAAAGGTAAAAGCTCAATTCTTCCGGTATATGCTAATCCGGTATTACTACTAACCGAATTTCTTCCTTCGCCACTAGTTACAGCTAATTTAGTAAGTACAGTAAATGTTTTTCCTACGTGGGCTGTATAATTTGCAAAAAAACCAAAATCACGATCCGGCGTAAAATTCACATTTACAATAGATCTATCATAAAATTGCTGAGCCCCAGACGAAATAACCCTTTGTCTGTTTCCTGGCAATTTTCCCTGACCTAAGGCTAATTGCAAATTTTTTATTGGTTTATAGAAAATCATCGCGTCTCTGACAACATTTGGGCTAGTATTTTGTGTAGATGCATCTACGTCGCTCCAGTCCATGTCTCCTCTTGAAAAAGAAAGTTGTAAATAATAATTCCATTTAGGATTTATTATATGTCCTGTAAAACTTAGACGACATCTTCTCACACGCGCTTCCCAACTTCCAGTTTCTATATGTTCTTCATCTTTAGTATTCATTAAAAATCTATTTTGTATTCTAAATCTGATATTTAAGGAATAAGAACTGTCTGGTGTTGCAAAACCTAAACCTGATTTATAACTATAATGTGGGCTGGATTTGCTTTTTGATTTTTTTAAGTCTTGTACTTCTTTTTTTAAATCAGTTAAGTACTTTAACAAAGAATCATTGGACATTGACGTTTCTTGAGAAACAAGCTGGTTTGTAAACAAAACAGAAATTAAAAGTAAAGTAAAAATGTTTTTCATGTAAATTTAATATTAACGGTTGCGAAATAATTACCTTAATATTAGTTTTACATGTCTTAAATGTTACCAAATTGTTAAGAAACGAAAAAAACCGTATAAAATCTTGGTTTTATACGGTTCAAAGTAAAGTTTTTGTAAATTAACAATCAATCTTTTTTATTCTATCGGTATGTCTTCCGCCTTCAAATTGTTCAGTTAAAAAAGCATCAACACATTTTTTAGCTTCTTCTATATTTATATAACGTGCAGGT
The DNA here is from genome assembly GCA_016787365.1 of Bacteroidia bacterium. GTDB lineage: Bacteria > Bacteroidota > Bacteroidia > B-17B0 > Aurantibacillaceae > UBA4416. The sequence goes on along the minus strand of JAEUTR010000474.1, from coordinate 760 downwards.
AAGGTTAATATATTAGCATCATTATGCTGGCGCGCTAGCGCCGAAATTTCAGAATTCCAACATAAAGCGGCCCTAATGCCTTTATGTTTATTAGCACTCATATTAATACCATTTCCACTTCCGCACATTAATATTCCAAAATTTACTTCATTATTAGTAACAGCTATAGCAACTGCATGTGCTGCATCTGGATAATCTGCGCGTTCTAAACTATAGCAGCCTTTATCAACAACATCAATATTTTTTGTTTTTAAATACGATATTAATACCTCTTTTAGTTCAAAGCCAGCGTGGTCGCTACCTATAGCAATTTTTGTCATATCAAAGTTTTGTTAATAGTTTGTAATCAACGTTAATTAACACTCATAACTACATGTACTGAAAATGAATGTTTTATATATACTGCTAATTAACAAAATTACTGTGTATAATTAAATTTATCGTTAATAAGTTTCGGTAATTAATTAGTGATTTGTTAATAGCTAATTTACTTAGTCTATTTTTTGATTTTACAAAATTTACTTTCAATAATTATTTAGTGTTTTGTACAGTTTTACACACATAAAATATGTCTTAGTATACAATTTGTTATTAACCATTTTAACTATTCACAACTTTGTTCATTACTAAGCATTCATCTAAAAACCAAAGTATTATACATAACAATATCGTTTAATAATTGTTAATAGAGTGTAGATTACCATAAAAACAAGTAAACAAAAGCTTATTTTTACACAGTATTAACACCCTATATACTATA
>JAEUTR010000419.1 GCA_016787365.1 Bacteroidia bacterium | reverse complement strand
TTGGGGAGATAAAGTATTTGAGGCAAAACCATATGAAAACACTTGGAACGGTTCATGTTCAAAAGGTTTACAGGTTGGAGGCGATGCTTTACCAACAGGAACATACTTCTACATACTTGATTTAGGAGACGGTTCAAAAGTGATTAAAGGAACTATTTATTTAAACAGATAGAATTCTATAACACTAATTAATATTTATAATAAAAAAATATCATAAAATGAAAACATTTAAAAATACATTTCTTCCGCTGATTTTGATTTTAGGCTGTGGAGCAATTAAGGCCCAACAAGATGCTATGTACACTCACTACATGTATAACACGTTAGTTATTAATCCTGCTTATGCAGGAAGTAGAGAGGCTTTAACAATAACAGGACTGCACCGTTCGCAATGGGTTAATTACAAAGGAGCACCAATGGTTCAAACGTTAAGTTTGCATTCTCCTTTAAGAAATGAACATTTGGGAATTGGTTTGTCTGTTACTAATGATAAAATAGGGCCAACTAATAATACATCTGCTGTACTTGATTTCGCTTATATTATGAAGCTAAATAAAAAATCAAAATTAGCATTGGGTTTGAGTGCGGGAGCAAATATGTTTCAGGCAAATTTAAGCTCTGTGCAATTAGACCAACAGGCAGATCCTTCATTTAAAAATGATGTGAATAATCGTTTTACTCCCAATTTTGGTTTTGGAGCGTATTATTCAAGAGAGCGGTTTTATGCAGGTGTGTCAATACCTAAAATCATGCAAAATAATTATTCAGATTTAAATCAAACAACAACAAATACTTTGGCCGGAAAAGAACAAAGACATTATTATTTCATTGCCGGAGGTATCATAAAAATGACTGATAATTTGGATTTTAAGCCAACTACTTTTATTAAAGTAACTTCTGCGGCACCCATCCAGGCTGATGTAACGGCTTCTTTCATTATCATGAAAAAGGTATTACTGGGCGCTATGTTTAGAACCGGTGATGCTTTTGGAGCTCTAGTAGGATTAGATTTAACCGAACAGTTTCATGTTGGGTACTCTTATGATTACTCTTATGGTTTGGAAAATTTCAAATACCACCAAGGCAGTCATGAAATTGTATTGAGATATGATTTTATATTTTCAAGTAAAAAACAAATACGCACACCAAGATATTTTTAATTAAAATAAAATACAACCCAATGAAAAAAATAGTTATACCTATTATATTATTTATAAGCTTTAGCTTAAGTACGATTGCTCAGGAAAAATCACGACAAGAAATCAAAGGTGACAAATTTGCATTTAAATATGCTTTTGATAAAGCTATAGAATCCTATAATCAATCAAAAGAATTAACGCCCGAAGGACAGCGTCATTTAGCAGATGCTTACCATCAGATGGATCAGGACGTAGAGTCTGAAATTGCATATGCTAAATTATTAAGTTCGCCTCAAGGCGTTTTGCCTGAAGATTATTTTAATTATTCTAAAGTATTAAAAGCCAATGGTAAATATGAGGAAGCTTTTATCTGTTTAGATAAGTTTTCTGAATTAAAACCTAATGATTTAAGAGTTAAAGATTATCAGGCACATAAATCTGATTTGTCTGTTTTATTGCAAGATGACGGTAAATATAAATTAGTGAATTTAAATGTAAATACTGATGCCGGCGATTTTGGAACATGTTATTATAAAAATAACCTTGTATTTGCTTCAACAAGAGCGGTGGTTAAAATAGTGAAAAGAACATCTAATTGGAATGGTAAACCTTATTTAAATATGTATGTGGCTGAAGTCTCCGATAATCAATTAAAAAAACCTGAAATATTTGATAAAGGTCTGGATGGTAAATTGCATGATGGTCCGGCAAGTTTTAATAAAGAAGGTACTTATATTGCATTTACAAGAAATAATTATAATGATAAAAGTGAAGATAAAGTTGTTGAACTTCAGATATATTTCAGTAGTTATTTAGATGGTAAATGGTCGGAAGAAATTCCGTTTAAGTATAACAATGAAAAATATTCTGTAGGACACCCACATTTAACTTCAGACGGTAATACAATGTATTTTACAAGTGATATGCCCGATGGTTTTGGTGGAGCTGATATTTATAGAACTACTAAAAATGAAAAGGGAGAATGGAATCAACCGGAAAATTTAGGAGATAAATTAAATACCGAAGGAGATGAAACTTTTCCGTTTTTTGAAGAGGTGAACGGAAGATTATTATTTGTATCTGACGGTAGATTTGGTCTTGGAGGTACTGATATTTTTATCGCAACATTAAATGGTTCATCTTTTGATAATGTATATAATGCCGGCGCACCATTGAATACAAGATTTGATGATTTCTCTGTGATTGCAGATGGAAAAACAAACAAGGGTTATTTTTCATCTAACAGAGTAGGGGGCAACGGAGATGATGATATTTATGCGATTGACTTTTTAAAATGGATTGAGGTTGGAAAAAAACTAAAAG